>QNER01001129.1 GCA_003646175.1 Candidatus Parabeggiatoa sp. nov. 1 | reverse complement strand
TGTAGTCATGGCGCACTTGACGATTGATGGCGCAAAACGGGCTTACTCAGAGGTAGATTTTTATACGCGAAATACTTATAGTTTGGCTGGGCAAATGTTGCCACCTGAAGCGCAATATATTGCGTTGGGTCATATCCATAAACCGCAACAAATTCCTAACGCAGCGCCTACTTATTATTCAGGTTCTTTGATTCAAATCGATTTTGGGGAAGCCGGGGAAGACAAAGGCTTTAATCTAGTCACGGTGGAGTCGGGTAGTCCGGCCAAAGTTGAGTTTAAGCCGCTTTCTTGCCCAAAACCGTTAAAAGTGCTTAGATGTGATGAGTCTAACCTAGAAGAAACCTTAGAAGCTAACCGAGAACATCTGGGGTTTTTGAAAGTTATTGTGACGCTCAATGCGCCCAAAATGGGTTTAGCTGATCAAGTACGGAAAGTTTGTCCGCAAGCGTTGATGATTGAAGCTCTGTATCAGACAGTTAAAGAAGAAAAGCCAATTGAATCCCAAGAAACGACTCAGTTTGATGCGGTTGAAGAATTTAGCCGTTACTGGCGCGAGCGTATGAAAACCACAGTTCCTCCCTCCGTTTTAAACACATTTGAAGAGTTACATAAAGAGTTGAGCGATGCGCCCCATTAAATTAACTTTAGAAGGATTCACCAGTTTTCGCAAACGTCAGACGCTTGACTTGTCCACCCTTGATTTGTTTGCGATTACCGGTGCCACTGGCGCTGGTAAATCGTCTTTACTTGATGCGATGACTTTTGCCCTTTATGGAAAAGTCGCCCGTTTCGGTAAAAAAAACAGCAGCACCGAGTTGGTGAGCCAAGGGGCAACTGAGTTAAAAGTCGAGTTTCAGTTTGTGGTGCAACAAACAGAATATAAAGTGATAAGGACATGGAAATATCGTCCCTCAAGCCCTAAAACCGGTTTTCTACTGGATAAACTCAAACAAGGCACATGGGAGCGATGTGATCGTAGCGAAAAGATAGAAGATATTTTACGGATGAACTTCGATACCTTTATTCGCGTTATCTTGCTCCCTCAAGGGCAATTTGACCATTTTCTTAAAAATGAGCCAAGAAAACGCCGCGAATTGTTGCGCCAGTTGGCTGGTTTCGAGCTATTTGAGCAAATGCGTCAAGAAGCCAGTCAGCGAGCCAAGCAATACAAAGCAGAACGCGAAACGATAGCGCAATGGTTAGCGAATATCCAGGCACCCACCGAGGATGAAGTACATCACCAGCAGACGCAACTTACCACGTTTGAGCAAGAAATTCCTACATTAGAATCTAATGCCGCTAATGCCCAACGGGTGCTAGACGATGAGAAACGGGTGTTTGAACAAATTCAGCATTTGTCTGAATTGCAACAGCATTTGGCAAAGCACAAGGAAGAAGCGGCCACAATAACTGTGTTGGAACAACGCTTGCAACAAGCGCAAAAAGCGGATCGACTGGCTGGCGACTGGGAACGAGTAAAAGCGGCAAGGCATCGACATGACGAGCTGCAACGTGTTATTGAGACAGCAAGGGCCAATTTCCGTCAGGCTTTACAAGGATTACACGCTCAAAGATCAATGCTGATGGATGATGTGGGCCAATTGTTAAAGATGGCTGAAATCAGGGTAAATGCGGCTGTTGAACATTTGATGGCAGCCGAGCAAGGCCTCGCAAAAACAACATTGGGTGGTACGCGCTTAGCGCAACTTAAACACATTTCAGCCACGCTCATCCAATGGCAAGAGAAACTCAAGCAAGTCCAAGAAGCGCGTTATTCGTTTCTGCAAACCACTGAGCAATTGCAAGCCGCTCAGTTGCAATGTAATGATGCCGCTTCGGCACTGGAAAATGCGAAAACGACACTGCAAGCTGCGAAAGCGCATAATGATGCGGTCATGCAAAAAAACCATGCGGCCGCTTTAAGGTTATCGCTGCATACTGATGAAAATTGCCCTGTTTGTGGGGGAATTTACCCAGACAGTCATCAATTGCCACCGCTACCAGAAATAGCGTTTGTAGAGTTCGAGCCATTACAAAAGCGCCAAGCCGAAGCTGAATATGCGTTACAAACCGCATTGACTGCCAAAACCAGGGTGAAAACCACGCGGGCAAACCTTCATCAATATTTACCAGACAAGGAGGCTGAACTTGCGACATTACAACAACAAATCAGTCAAGTGTTACAAACTGACGAGTGGGAGGCAGAGGCACTTAAGCGAGAACTCGAAACGCTACAAGACATGGATCATCAGTATCATGACGCATTGAAAAAGAAGGAAAAGGCCCAAGCTGAGCTTGAGAAAACGAAATTGGCACACCAGTTTGCTCAAGAAAATTATGAAAACACACTCTCACAACATCAGGACAGTGCTGAGGAATTAGAACGCCAACAGCACCAACTTCAGCAAGCCCAAATTCAAATTCATCAACAGACGGAGGGCATGTCTTACGATATTCTATCCCAAACGATTGAGCGATATGAGGAACATTTGGCCGTCAGGCTTAATCAGGCTCACAAGTCCTACCAAGCTGCGCGTGTTCAATTTATCCAAATTGAAGAAATGGGTAAGAAAACCAAACAAGAGCTTGAATTAGCCGGTGACGAACAAGAGCAATGCAATACTGCTTGGCAAGTTGCCATCCATGCGGTTGATTTTACTGAAGAACACTTTTTAAATGCTAACGCTTTACCTGAGCAACAAGCGGAATGGGCTGCAAAAATTCGTCATCATCGAGAGCAAAACATCGCATTAGAAACCAATATCAAATCCGTCGCTGCAACTATTGGAGAAAGGACAACGGACGAAAGTCAGATTAAGCAGCGACACGATGCTAAGTTAACCGCTGATAATAAATTGAAACAAGCCAATGAGCAACGTGTTCAATTGTCAATCTGGCTTCAAAGGGCCACAGAAAAACAGCAACAAGTCAAACAACTCTCAACCAAACAAGCCACCCTTAAAGCCCAAGAAGAAACCTACTACACTCTGTCACTTAAACTGAGAACTGATGAATTTCAGGCTTATCTGTTGGAGCATTTAGAAGAGGAATTAGTCACCCGTGCAACGGTGATGCTGTGGACATTAACGGATTCCCG
>QNER01001128.1 GCA_003646175.1 Candidatus Parabeggiatoa sp. nov. 1 | reverse complement strand
GGATTCTGTTGATAATAAATTCAATATGACATTTCGTGATGCTATCGCTTTTTTGGCGATAGTATCACTTTTGCACTTTTGCGGTATCACCCTTCTCTATGTGCTAAAATCCTTAATAGGCTTTCCCGTCAATTTTAACGAATAAAAACCAACCGTTAAATTGACAACCCGTTATTTTCGGACAACTCTAATCAGTCAAAAATATCATTATAACAACAAGTGTTATTGTTTGAGTGATACTATCGCCAAAAAAGCGATAGCATCACGGCTTGAACATTTTTGGGTCTTGTATATAGATTATCAACAGAAAACGGTAGAGTCAGTAATGTTCAAATAAAAACGTTCAAACACACTCAAGCAAACCGGTTCCCGCATAGATTCTTCTTATCTGGTTAACTTTTCAATCATCGCACGGCTGCCCAATCGTACAAGGTTCGCCTTGTATTCCTGAGAAACGATGCGGCCCAATCGTACAAGGTTCAGGAGTCCAAACTTTAGTTTGGACGGTCCAAGATAAATCTGGCCGACTCCTGCTACCCGTCAATAGAACATTGACAGAGTACTATAGCAATGACTCATTAAGAATGGTAAATGATGAATGATTATTTAACGTCATTATCAATGACTTAAATAATATAAATGTACTTGATGCAATCGGGAAACGCTATAGTCATAAGCTCATCCACATCCGTTGGTAGGGACTACCTATTATTCAGATAATCAAATGATGTGTAGACTGGATTGGTTTTAATCCACTGATGCTGGTATCTAAGTCTTTTAGCAGTCCATCATGCACGCTGTAGATCCAACCATGAACCGTCAATTCCTGACCCCTTTGCCAAGCTTTTTGAACGATTGTGGTCTGACAGACATTAGCCACTTGTTCAAGGACATTTTTTTCAGACAGTAAACCACACTTGGCTTCGTCATCTGGTAAAGCATCAATCTCTTGCTGATAAAAACGATAAATATCCTTGATATGCCGAAGCCAATTATCAATTAAACCATGCTCTTTGCCCTCCAATGCCGCTTTAATGCCGCCACAGCCATAATGCCCACAAACAATAATATGCCGAACCTTCAACACATCAACCGCATATTGTATGACAGATAAACAATTAAAATCCGTGTGTACAACCAGATTGGCTATATTTCGATGGACGAAGATTTCGCCAGGCAGCAAATCAACGATTTGATTGGCTGGCACACGACTGTCAGAACACCCGATCCATAAATACTCTGGTGATTGTTTTTCAGAGAGTTGTTGGAAAAAATCGGGGGTTTTATCGGTGATTTCTTTCACCCAAGTTTTGTTGTTTTAAAACAGTTTAGTTAGTGTCTGCATAATGTTGTACTCGTTTATGAGAGAGTTGGGTTAGTACTTTGTCATTTTTATCGTTGAGACTTTTGAAAAAACATCTATTTACAAAACCTTCTTGATCAAATCCGCATCGATTAAACAATCTTTGTAGTTAAACCAAAAAAAATAACTACAAGGATTGTTTATAAAAAAGGATTAAAAACAGGTGGATACACGCCATGTTCTCTAAAAACTAAGTATCCGAGTCCAAAGTGCTAAAATGAAAAACGCTTCAATACCAATACTAATAAGCCCAGCTATCATAGCAGAAATAGGCATGGTTTGGCGGCGTCGCCACAGATACTGCCCTACCAGCAAAATGGACAGCGACAGGCCCACAACAACACCGCTATCCAACGTACCATATTCACCTAAAAAACTTATATCTATAACTGAAAAAATAGGTGCCGGTATGAACCCCCCTATAAGTCCAAATGTCATGACCAGATGAGGCCTGGTTTGGCGATGCCGCCACAGATATTGCCCAACCAACAAAATGGACAGTAATAGCCCTACAATGATACCGCTTTCCCAATCGTTATCTTTACCCAGAAAACTTATGTCTAGGTTACCAAAAATAAGCCAAGGTATGGGCCATATTCCCCATCCAACACCAATCAGCCCGAATGTCATGGCAATAGGAGGCAGAGTTTGGCGGTGTCGCCACAGATATTGCCCTACCAGCACAATGGATATCAATAATCCTACAATCTTACCACTCTGCCAGTCACGATATTCGTCTAGATAATAGCTACCTAGAAAACTTATATCTAGGGAATCGAAAATACCAGCTGGTATACCCCATATTCCACAACCTACCCCAATAAGCCCAAATGTCATGGCAAGATGAGGCAGTTTTTCGCGGTGTCGCCATAGATATTGCCCTGCCAATGAAAGATAAAGCAAACCGCTTACAATGACAGCAACATTAATTATTTCATTATTCTCAACATTAAAATTATTATACAAAGAAAATAGCACTACATCGGGTAGTATGAATCCAAAAACTAACAGTGCTAAACCAATTAGGGTTGGTTTCAGCGGCGAGCCAGTTTGTTGTTGTGCGTTGTTGTCAGATTCTTTCGCTTGGCGGTTAATATCAGTTTGCCGTTTTTGTTCGGCTCTATGGTTGGCCCTTTCTTTAGCCGGTTGGGCCATGCGAAATCGTTTATCTTTTGTCTTGATTTTGTCGAGCGTTGTGGACACTTCCTTAGCCCACGCCAACAATTCGGCCGAGCGATGTTCAAAGCGACGTTCAAAACGGAGCAATTGCTCATGTTGCGTTTGCCAATTCGTTTGAATTTCTCTCCAATAATCGCGCTGTAGTGCTAATTTAGCCAAATTAGGCGAATTGTCCTTGAGAACTTGGACGATATTCGCCTCGGTTGCGTTAAGTTTGGTTTTGAGTGCTTGCATCTCAATACAAAAGCCCTCTTGTTGAAGAGCTAGCTGCGTTTTTTGCAGCCGTTGTCGATCATCCTGGCGGAGCAATTCCCGAAAGAATAATAATATCGCATTGCCCAACAACTCGTCATAGCGCAAAAATGCGGCCACCAGATTATCAACGGGCGCGATACCCTGCATTTGCTCTAACACGATATCAGTGATAGCCAGCGTCTCTCGATAACTGATCAGGGCAGCTAACTGTTCCTCAGTGAGGGCCTTTACCTCAAATAGATGAACCGTCTTTTTAGCCAACTGTTTTATAGAATCAACAACTTGCATACTAAACGCAGC
>QNER01001127.1 GCA_003646175.1 Candidatus Parabeggiatoa sp. nov. 1 | reverse complement strand
TACCAGTGAGGAATATAAAGGCTTTGTGATGGCAGGCATTGTGTATACAGACAAGCCCTACCAAGATGTTGCCGAACCGCTGAATGCCTTTCAATGTTTGCAAGAGGGAGAACAATGCCAATTAAAAGGTTGTTTTCGGGAAATCGTGCTAAGCGAGTATACAGAAGAGGAACTTGAAAGGATTGATCCCAAATTGGTTGTCTTAGCCCCCTTTACCCTCTCACCCCAAACCGATAAAACGACATTGTTGGTAAAAGGGCATGAATGGCACAAGAAAGTCACTCAAAAATTTCCAACCGATAAACGGTGGGAAGCGTTAAATATATTGGGGTTATTTATCCTCAACCGATTTCGTCAAATCAGTTATGAAGAGGTGATTGCTATGTTGAATTTTGATCTGATGGATACCGTCGCGGGTAAGCAGTTGTTTGATATGGGCCAAGTAAAGGCCCTCCGAGAGATGGTGCTTGAAGTCTTGAAGGCACGATTTGAACTCGTACCTAACGAGATGCTTGACAAGATTCGTGCCATTAGCCAACTAGATAACTTGAAACACATTCTCATACAGGCCACGCTGAGTCCTGATATAGATAGTTTCAAGGGAAAACTGTCGTAAAAACATCACTTACTATAGGTGATTGCTATTCGATGTTCAAGTTTTTGCGCGCAAAAACTTGAACATCGAATGTTGAATTTTGATCTGATGGGCACTGTCGTGGGTAAACATTAAAGGCACGCTTTGACAAGATTCGTGCCATGAGGCATCTGGAAAGCGAGTACAACGAATTACGGGGATAAACGAATGGGTGCATGGCTATTTTCACGCTTAGAATAACTACAAGATATATAACTACAAGGATTGTTTATTCGAGGCGGATAAAATCGGAACGAAACTGAAATCATGAACACTTTCATAAATTAAAACAATGCCAAACATCAAAAGGCTCACGAGACTCACATACTTCATAAAGGCTATGATTTAATCCGCATCGAATAAATAATCCTTGTAGTTATATCCTTTCTTATAAATAATCCTTGTAGTTATATCTTGTAATTATAAACCTCCTCATTCTTTGTTGATTGAATTGCGTAACGTTCTTTCGTTGCATTTTAAAAAATATGCCGCTTTTTTCCAACTCCCTTGTTGTTGATAAGCCCAATCTGCTAAACGTTTTTTAAACCAATTCACTCTGTCATTGTAATTGCCGTCTCCAAATTCGTTGCTAGATGGCGAAATGATTTGGAGTTTTTGCCATTCATCCAAAGCAACATTTAACGCCTTATCTCCTTCTTTGATCTCTTGCCACCACGCCATCGTTAAAAAGGCTAAGCGTTGTAAATCGCGCAAATTGCCTGGCAACGGATGCGTTTGAAACACTTGCTTTAATGCCTTATTGCAAGGTGGTTTATCGGGCAGGGATTCATCAGTTCGTAATTCATCCCAAACTCGCTGCCAATCCCTTTCCAAATCTTCTCGACAATCCCGTAATGGCGGGATTTCTACAATTAAATGGCTAAATCGATCAAACAAATCAGCATCCAGTATTTCACGCAACTCATCTAAACGACGGTTGGAAGCACAAACGATTTCAATATCCGTCTCTTGTTCTTTATCACTGCCAACAGAACGAAAACGATGTTTTCGATCCTGAAATACCCGTACCAGTTTACGTTGCAAAGGCTTCGGTAAATCTTGGATTTCATCCAAAAATAAAATGCCACCATCGGCTTCTTTGAGCAAACCAGCGCGATCTTTAATCGCCCCGCTAAATGCGCCTTTGATATGTCCAAATAACAAGCTGTCTGCTAATTCAGAATCTAAGGTGCCACAAGGTACAGGTATCAACTTTTCTCGTTGTTTTAAACGAGTGACATGACTTTCTACTAAGCGCGTTTTACCAATGCCGCGCTCCCCGATGATCAGTAAAGGCGCTCCTGGCAATCGCGCATAGCGAGAGAGTTGTAATAAAGCTTTTTGCCGTGCTGGCGAACGGTATTCGGCATCATATTGGGCTAGTTCTGGTTGCTTATTGGCTTGAACACGAATTTCTGCCAGATAAGTATTAATTGTAAAATCCACCCGATCAATACGAGTGGTTTGAGTTTGATAATCCTTTTGGGATGCCCATAAAATCGTATTATCTGGAAATGCGCCACCAGCCTGTAAGAGCAGCCAAACGGTGTGCATAGCCGGTGTGCCGGGAGAAATATTAATATGTAGGGGGCGGTACTTGACAACTTCAGGCAATACCTTATCTCGCACTGCTTCATAGATTTCCAAATGCGCGGTGGGCTTTTTTATATCCAGTATCAGCTTACGAAATTCAATGCCAGCAGCAATTTTCGGCTTGGGCAGTTCTTTGTGTTGTGGCTGAATTAAATACAACACACGCCGAATATGCACTTGATGCTCCTGTGCCAAATGTTGTAAAGCACTTTCTAACACTTCATTCCCAGCGCGATCAGCATGCCAAGCTAACAGTGTGGGTTGTTCTCGTTCTACCATTGTTTAATCTCGCACGACAATCGCTTTTGCTATGCCTTGTTGGATCAAGTTTTGTGCAGAGGAAATGTCTTGTGATTGTTGAATCGCCACCACATTGCGTCCATTTTGGTGGTAAACTGGTGGGCTATAAGAAATTTGTTCCTTGATAGTTTCTTTAATCCTCTGTTTTTTCTCAGTTGGCTTACCGTTTTTATCCAAAATCGGTTTACCCTTTTTATCCTTAACAACGATGACTTTTTCCCGCTCAATTTCCTTTTCAATTGTTTGTTTAACTTCCTTGGCTTTGCCATCTAACTGAGGTGCAGACACTTGCCAGTGATATCGTAATTCGTATGCTAAGGCGTTTTCGGCGGTATGCTTTTTATCTGGCGGTTTGGGTAAATCCAGTTGTTCAGCCGAGTCAGCCGTCAATTCACCTAACGGTACCTCTTTCATTGACAACATCTTTTCTTTCTGCAATTGCGCTTGCCGCCATAACGTGACATCACCTACAGGTAAATCCTTTAAAATCGACTGAGACAATAAGTGACAAAGCGCATCTAGTTGCCAAGTATGTAAAATGAGTTTAACGGCAGAATCATCTTCACCTGC
>QNER01001126.1 GCA_003646175.1 Candidatus Parabeggiatoa sp. nov. 1 | reverse complement strand
GCTGTACGCCTGGTGCCGACTTTCAGGCACACATCATTTAAGTTATCCTTAAGATTTCTCTTAAGCTTTACGCCATTTTTGCAGTGAACGGGTCGCACCCTTACACATATACAGGTTTTACTGATATATATCCGGTTCTAACTTAAAGACACTTTATTCCGCAACTTCACTTGTCAGTTCATCATATACAATTAGCAGACGGGTAAACCTCTATATCTAGGTCACTAACCGCCATTATTCCCTGCTTAATCCAAATATCGGACATATTCCAATATCCAAATGGGTAAGTTATGCTTTTGCTGAGTAATACAGCAAGGGTAGCCTTTCAACCCTATAAATAACATAATTGTAATTCCTGGTATACTGGAATCCTTCCTATTGGCCTAAATTACTTTAGGTTTCTAAGAAAACGTGTCGGCACCGGTTGAAGTCATCGTAAACATAATCAGCCGCGAGGCCATGTGAACTCAAGGCCAAGCCACAAACCATGGCAAGGATTTTTTGAGAAGGGGTTGGTGTATTCATTTTGAGTGACCTTTTGACATAGAATAATGGATTTTTATCAAAGCATTAAATAGGTTAGATGTGGATAGATTGGCTAGACTCATCTGACAGTTCAGCCATTAATAAAAAAGGTGAAGGTGCGTTTCCGGCACCCTCGACTTTTAAAAGCATTTTCAAAAACGTTTGGAACGATAAAAGTACGATTCCTTAACTCGTTGAGCAGATTTTGGCTTTTTTGCCAGAAAAGGCTCAAACACTAATAACAATACACTTATCAAACGATTACAGAAATCAAAGCCTTGATGTAACCATCCGGTGTGGTTTTTTACTCGTAAGAAGTATAAGTTGCTTTAATATTATCTTCAGCATCGTAAACGACATCTAATGGTGCACTCCATAAAATTAAATACTGAACCATTCTTTCACCACTTCTAAGTTTATAACCGCGGCCCCACAGTGACTCTTTTGGCTGAATCACCCGAGCCGAATAGCAATGTAAAAATGCTTCAAGTTCTGCTTTGGTTTTAGGATCTGCAGGCACCCATTGATCTTCAAGATGTACCGCATACATATAAGCTAAAAAACCAGTTGCTATTAAAAAAGTCATAAATAGTCCAAATGAAATTCCAATAACAAACAACATTTTTTTCATTATTCTTTTCACTGTGACTACTCCAACACTGGAAAAAATTAATCCTGCGGTTAGCCTCTAAAAGCCAATGTGGGTTTAAAAAATCAGGTAGTCCTGAAATGTGGGTGATATCCCCCCCCAGGTTTCACCTGGGGCTATTCACATTTTCAGGCTAAAGTTTAGCGAAGCGAAACTTTAGCCTGAAAAACCCATTGACGGGTTGTTTTGTTTGAATTTTTTCTGAAAAATCACTTTGGTGTTTGTCAAATCACCACCAGATGTCGAAGACATGGAAAGGGCTGCCAACCCCGAAGGGGTTTTCAGGCTAAAGTTTCGCGAGCGAAACTTTAGCCTGAAAATGTGAATAGCCCATGGTGAAACCAGGGTATTAAAAAAGATCACCCACATTTCAGGACTACCAAAAATCAATTACCCATTAATGAGAGCATAGGATCATATATCTTTATAACTCTTTTATTAATATTTTTTTACCTATTTAATATTTTTTTACCTATTTTTGTATTTCATGCAATCGGGAAACGCTATAACACAGCGTTAAGAATTGGCGTTTTTGGATGGGCACTACATAAGTGAGTAAGAATAACTGATATGACTATAAATACTTACGATGAAATACCTTACCCTTCTCTGGTTTACACGGATACTCACCCCGGCAGACTTGCCACTTTGGCGACGCTATTTGGTATAAAGCCGCCCCCAGTTGCCACTTCGCTTAGCACTTATCCCACCGCCAGCCCGTTAGCTCGCCGGTTAGCGCCACAAGGGCAACAGCCTGTCATTAATTTACGTTGCGAGTTTATTAACCTGAGTGCTATCGCAACTGTATTATTACCTCATCTGAATGGTGAAAATGATAGCCAAGCCCTGCGATCTATCTTGAAAAAATTAATCAAAAAACCCGAATTTCAGCAATTGAAAAAGCGCAATCTGAGTACAGTGTTAGAAAAAGCGATGCTTGAAATAGCGCAAGGTGCGTTATTGGTTGCTTGAAAGTTGTTTTTCAGGAAGGAGTACACGAAAAAATAGGAAGAAGTTATCATTCGTTTCAGGCGAACCTTGCACGAAAAATTGATTTTCTGGCCGACTCCTGAGCCAAGTACCCGTCAAAACAAAGTTAACAGGGTACTAGCACCGATTGACGAAAAGGATCAATATCGAGCGAGAGCATCAAGTGTAAAGTGGATTATGGTTGTAACAAACATTATTATACTGGAAGTACAGCTTCTTTCCGGATTTTGCGGATTGATTTTTTTAGGTGGATGTGGCTCAATATCTTATTTCATTTTCACCCTTTTCAAGGGAACGAAGTATACCATACAAAAAAAAACGGATGCTATCCCTTCTTAGGGATAGTATCCGTATGTTTAATTATGGTAGAAAATCTATAGGCAGCCAATACACCGTTTGTCCATATAAATTATGGTCATAACGGTAATTATCATCCGGCCCCAGTGCTTGCACCGCCCCAAATGTCAGTTTAGGCACTTTTAGGCCTTTGTCACTTAAAGGACAATAACTAAACTTTGAGGGGTACTCAAGAGTAAATACCACTTTTTGAGTGGAATCATTGTACACCCTTTGTAACACTTCCCGGATAGATTTTACCCACTCAACCAATCGTATGAGTTCACAGCCCTCTATGTCTTCGCGTATCTCATCGAAGGTGTATTGCAACAGTGGGCTTTCTTCACGCATAGGCAACGCGTTCTTACGTTTTTTCGCTAAGTATTCGCTCAGCGTTATATCTCCGGCGGGATAACCGCCGATGATTTCTTGGATTTGTGTTCTCAGTAAGTTGACAAACTTTTCCCGTTGTTTCCGTACTGTAAGTACCGAAGCATGAGTTTTCCAGTATTTTAACAAGCAAAATTGATTCTGAATTTTGAACCAATTTGTTTCAAAATGTTTTCGATCTCATTGACTAAATTCTTAAATGAAGAATAAGCT
>QNER01001125.1 GCA_003646175.1 Candidatus Parabeggiatoa sp. nov. 1 | reverse complement strand
CGGTTAAGGCATGTTGATCAATCATCGCTATGCCCTGTGTGATAATGCCATCAATCGGAATAACTTCTCCAGTGTTCACGATAACGATATCATTGACTTGAAGTTCTTCAATTGCAACTTCAATTTCAACATTATCTTTTAAAACCCATGCTTTACTGGGCAACTGCTCAAATATATTGATGAGCATTTTTTTAGAGCGATCTTGGGTTTTTTCTATAATTTTGTTACTACTATAGTAAAATAAACCATTTAAGGCAACAAGAGCATATTGATTCATAATCATACCCAGTACTGAAAAAGTAACCGATAATATTTCATGCCCGATTCTTCGCTCCCTCATCAATTTTTCAGCCTGTTTAAACTCAGGAAAAAGGGTATAACTAAAAAGAACGATGCTTAGTGGTGCTATAGGCGGATAAATAAATTGTCTTATTGTCGCTACCCCTAAATTCAGGGCATTCCCTATTAAAAAATAATGATCACGCTTTTTTTTCAGCATCTCAGACGCTGCATTCTCTGGACAATTTTCAACAAGATTTTTATCGGCTGGAATACTCATGTTTTTCTCAATAACGACCTTTGCAGAAGATTGAGGTTTTGCCACGGAATGAGCAACCCTATTTTTAGTCTTTTGCGGTTTTTTATCCTTATAATTTTCAAACCGTCTAATTACAATATATATAGCTGTCAAAATCCCGACATCCAGTAACATACGAATCATACCTCGGTGCTGTTTTTTAATTGGGTTAATGGGTTACAAAACTCCGATGCTGTAAAAATATTCTGTTTTTACAATTTTTACAACGTAAAATAAATGGGTTGTCCCTACAAACCAGTGGAGGTATTGAAAATCAATGAGTTACATCAGTACGGAATGACAGGTAGGGTGGGATCACTTAGCGGTATCGCATTGGATTTTCCTCGATCTTTGTGCAATGCAGCCCACCAAAAATCAGTACCTCCATCGGTTTGTAGGGACAACCAATAAATGGGTTACAAGTTAAAAAGATGATATTTTTTGAGTTCTTGTACCGCCTCTCCGTTTGGGAACCCATTTAGGGATGCTCCGCGCCCCCACAGCAACGCCTCTTACGCTTTTTTTTGAAATAACCACCATACATGCTGTTTATATCAGCACTGTGTTGTTCCCACATTGATCCGCTGTTTCAAACTCACAGGTTAATTTTCACGTACTTTGTAAAAAGTCCTTCAGTGTATTAGTGAGATAAAAAATCTCATTCAGTGAGTAATCTCCAAAGGTTGCTACTTGGAAAATATTTCTTTTTTCAAGATAAGAGGAGTTGTCATAAACTGCAAGATTTCGTTGTTTTAGATAATCACGTATTTTTTCCCATTCGATTGAATTAGGACGTTCAAATGAAGTCACCATTGGGCAATCACTATTTGCTAATGGATTAATTGAAATGGCTTTCATTTGTTCTAATAAATGAGTTTTTAACAAACTACCACGACGATAGCATTTACTGAGTCCTTCATTGAGGATGTCTGCCACTGCATTATGTAATGCATAAACTAACACAGAAGTGAGAGTATTTCGCACCCCTCCCGGACTCTTACGTGCAGCTAACAAACTCCGAAGATCAAGTACATGTGGAATACTGCCACTAATAGTATTAAAATTTTTCGGTCTTATAAATAAAATAAGTACTCCCGGTATTGAAAGCAATGCTTTGCCACTTGAACCTGTAATACAAGAAATCGCTTCAGATGTATAGTCTATTGGTACTGCACCCAACGCACTTATTGCGTCAATTCCCACTTGTTTTCCTAGTCGTCTTGCAAGTTCACAAATTTTTTTAACTGGATTAACCATACCTACACTGGTTTCTACAGCCACAAAAAAGATTGTATCAATCTCATGCTTTTTTTTCAGATAAGTTTCTAATAATACTAAATCAAAACGTTTTCCCCAACCAGCATCAAATACCAAAGTATCAGACCGATAGCGAGAACACTGATGCAAAAGACGTTGACCAAATTCTCCATTAACCAAAACTAAAGGACAACGCGTTCCAACCGAAAAGTTTGCCAGCATTATATCATTGGCAAGAGTACCACTGCCTGCAGCCAATATTGTTGTATAATTTCCGCAACCAAGAATACTAAGAAGCATTTCGCTGGTTTCATCAATAAGTTGATGAAAAGTTTCACTACGGTGAAAAATTTGCGCATGCATCAATGCCTCGTGTGTAGAGGCAGATATGCGTGGTACTGAAGGGGAAAATATTAACTTAGGTTCTGAATTACTGTTCAATTTAAGCCAATTACTTTTCATATTCATCTCTGAACAAATCGGTTATGCAATCCATAACCCATTTATTTTGTTCAGTTGTCCTTGAAGCAATTCTGACAAATGGCCCATCAAGCCCGATTTTATCGGCACAATTTCTAATGTATATACCGTATTTCAATAACAATTTTGCCGTAAAATCCGTCGATGTCGCTCCATTGATCAACTCAACCAAAACAAAGTTTGCCATGCTCGGATAAACTTTCAGTCCTTTTATTCCGGCTAGCTTAGCAAAAAAATGTTGCGATGCCTGAATATAGGGAATCCGAACTTTTTCATACGCCTTCAAAAAATCGTTCCGCACATAGAGCCGGAAAAAATATTCCGCCAGTCCCGATAAATTCCACAAATAGCCTTGTTTCAATAAGTGATTAACTTTATGTTTATCCATGATAGCATAGCCGGCACGAATACCAGCAATACCAAAATCTTTGGACATACTTTTTACCAGAACAAAATTGTGAAATTTGTTGCTGATTTCAATTAAGGTTCTCAAGTTATATTCTACGTCTTCGTAGGCAAAATGGATGAAACTTTCGTCAACGATGACATTGTTAACCCAGCTTAATTCTTTCACTAGGTATTTCATACGCTCAAGATTGATATATCCCCCATCAGGATTATTGGGATTAATCAATACAATGGTATCCGGCTTTTCCTTTTTAACAAGCTGAATATAATGATCAACGTTTAACACGAAATTGTCCGTTGAATCAAGCTTATTATAGACAACTTCTATCCCATCTTTTACAAATTCATAATAGGGCGAAAAAGTTGGAATGTTGACGACGAT
>QNER01001124.1 GCA_003646175.1 Candidatus Parabeggiatoa sp. nov. 1 | reverse complement strand
GAATCATCAGTCGCGTTGCCATCATCTTTGGGTGAATCATCAGTTGTGTTGCCATCACCTTTCGACGAATCATCAGTCGCGTTGCCATCATCTTTGGGTGAATCATCAGTTGTGTTGCCATCATCTTTGGGCGAACCATCCGTCGCGTTGTCATCATCCGTCGATGAATCATCCGTCGCGTTGTCATCATCCGTCGATGAATCATCCGTCGCGCTATCATCATCCGTCGATGAATCATCCGTCGCGTTGTCATCATCCGTCGATGAATCATCCGTCGCGCTATCATCATCCGTCGATGAATCTGAGTCGTCGGAGACTGGCTCAACGTCTACAACTTCTTTTCCAAAGGCTAAACTAACCAGTTTGCCTTCGTCAATATGGAAACCATCACCGATTTGATGACCCTCTATGTCAAAAAACCGAATCTCGGTGCCTTTAACTTCGCTGGCGATAATTTCCGCTTTGCCATCGTTGTTAAGATCGCCAGTCGTCACGATAACGCCATTTTTACCTTTTTTACCTTTTTTATCTTCAAAGGCATCAAAGGCGGCTAAAAGTTGCAGATCACCGGTATAAATTTCGATGATGCTCCCTTTACTTGCCATGGCAACAACAATTTCGTCTTTGCCATTACCACTTAAATCACCAGCGGCAACATTAGCACCATATTTTTTACCTTTGCCAGCTTTGCCAGTATTACATTCCTTTAAAGTATCACCATGTTCCAGATGGGCTGGTAGCGCGTTTTCTGAAATGGTGAGGGTAATTACCGCATTGGGATTGCCGGGCGGAACATGGCAGATAGTGACTTTTTTATCACCATTGCCTTTATCTGTTTTTTTACCCCCGTTATCTGGTTTCGCCGGTTTTCTTACACTACCATTACGAGTTTCTGTGGTTGTTCCAAAGGCCGTGAAGGTGACCTCATCAATAATGACTTCATTGGTTTTTAAGGAGCCAATGATGATCTCATCCACACCATCTCCATCCATATCACCCACGGCAATGCTGATTTCTTTCTTTTTGTCAAACAGTTTGACTGTATCTAGCAGAGTACCGTCTTTGGCATAGATAATAACACTACCATCGTGGCCTTTTTTAGCAGCGAGAACAATTTCAGGTTCACCATCACCATTAATATCGCCAACGGCAACATCACTTTCTTTCTCTTTGTGTTTCTTGATTGAGAAAGTGTTGATGAGTTGGCCGTCAAAGGTATAAAGGGCAACATCATCTTTGGCACTCACCACAATGTAATCACTACCATCACCGTTAAAATCACCGGTTGCCAAGTCAATTTCTTTATGGTGAAAGCCTTTGGTTGAAATACGATTAAGTATTTCACCACTGGCATTCATGATAAGAATTTCTTTATCGCCTTTGTCTTTGGCAATAACGATACGAGGCTCGTAGATATTAATAGCCGTTAAAGCCGGTAATGTCACTTCAGGGTTATCAGCATCAACCGTAAAAGTAATTGGGGTAAATTGATAACCTTCTTTACTGGCAACTAGGGTATATGTACCTTCTTCAAGCCCCTCGATTTGATAGTAACCGTTTTCGTCAGTCACAACCGTTTTGCCTTCTATTTCGAGCAATACACCCACAAGTGGATTACCGTATTCATCTTGGGCGTGACCATCGGCACTATAGTTTCCTTCTTCGGTTGCAGCAGTACCTTTTAATAGTTGCAGCAATAATGAATCACCGCCGACATAGCCTAAATTATCGCTAATTTGGACTCCCCAACGGATAATTTGCGTTTCTTTAATATATGGGGGGGCGGTATATTTAAGTTGGCTAAAATCATCAGCTTCGGCGACTAATTGCCCAGTATCAACACACGAAAAAAAGCTGGGTTCATCCCCATCTGTCGTGTGGTCAACAGAAACCAGCAAACTTTCGCCGGCCTTTAACTGGAGCATTTTGTCAGTGATGAGTTTAACTGTGGGCGGGGTGACATCCGGGATTTCTTCAGTTTGTTCGGGGAAACTGCCAATGCAAACTGGATCATTAGCAGCATAAACGGTTAATGGTCCTGCAAGCGCGATTGCAATCGCTTGCGCAAGTGGTTTTTTTCTAAACATGCGTTTTCCTCCGGAGTCCAAACTTTAGTTTGGGCTTTAGTTTGGACTTTTTTTGGATTATTCGGCTAATTTAATAACAGCGTTTCAACAATTTCATTGAGAATTTTGTAAGCAAAACGTGCTGTTATATTTGATGAAGGATCGTTATTGGGATTTTTGCCGTGAGCAATCCAATCTCGGTATCCTAAGATTTGTTTGGCTTGCCCAATCAGATGTGGATGGGTGGTGAATAAACTTTTTTTGAGTAAGTCTAACATTTGGTTAGGTTTCCAAAATTCGACTTCTTCACAAAAATACGCATACATCGGATGGGCCAAAGCCGCCGGTTTAGTCATTTGTAACGTTGCTCCTTTTTGTTGCAAATAATTCCGGAGAAAACGTTCAAATGTTGACCACAAAGATAACACAAATAAATCTTCTACTTCTTTGAGGCTCTTCTCAATAGCCTGTTTTGCCTCGGTTGGATTTTGCGACTCAAAAGTGGTATGAAACAGTAATGTCTCTTTATCATCATGGGTGAGGGTTAGTTTGGTTACTTTCAAAGCATCTCTTGACGCTTGATAAACAACCCATACGCGCTGGAGTGGATTATAATTCATAGTGGCTCACCTGAGTTATCACATCAAGTAGCGCGTTTTTATTGTTGATAAAATGCGCTTTATCATCGATAGTTTCTTCCACCCAATACCAACCATCGTCACCGATGCCTTCAAACATCTGTTTTTTAGTCAATTGAGTTGTGTTTTCAGGCACAGGCCGGTGGCTATAGGGGCCACCATCTACCATGAACGTGATGTGTTCTCTCCCAAACTCGCCTTCGACATCAATCAGTCCCTCCGCCAAAATCACATACGCACCCCTTGGCTTCACCTCAACAAGGGTTTGCCCAGTTTGGGTGCTGATTGACAATAAGGGCACGGTATAAGGCCCGGTGAATTTTTCCCTAATTTCAATGTGTTGTTGCTCAACGTGTAGTGGAGCATCCTTAAGCCACGTTTTGATGTCGCCAAACAGTTGGTT
>QNER01001123.1 GCA_003646175.1 Candidatus Parabeggiatoa sp. nov. 1 | reverse complement strand
TACATTGTCAAGAAACTTTTGTCGGGTGATATTTTTATTTCTTGAATAAGATTCATATAGTTAGCGAATTCTTAACCCGACAAAACCAAATTGACAGAGTACTAGGCCTTAAATTAATAATAAAGTAGAGCTTCTGGCAAAATTATCGCCTCGGAATAAATTTCAAGGCCAACGAGTTTTGCAAGAGCCTCTAAAGTCTATTAATTTTTTGGGGATATCCTAAGCCACTATTAGGGCACTCATTGGTTGCTGGCTGATTTAGGAGTAACTAATCCCATTGAATGATCCTAGTGCTAGTACGTTTAGCATTAAACTTATAATGAGTGCTTGAACGCAATATTTTCATAATGAGAATAGCGAATAGCGAATTTCATTTTTCAGTTAAAAACCTTCAAGGTTTGCCAAACCTCAAAGGTTTTGTCCTAAATTTTTTCTGAACGAGTTCATAAATAAAAGAGTGATTTGAAAACAATGAATTATGTTAAAAATCGGCTGTCCCCAATTCCGTTGTCACACATTGTCAGCTCGGTGCTTTTGACATAACTTATTGAAATATAATAGCCTTCTGTCATTCGCTATTCACTATTCACGATTAATGAATATATTTAAAAATCATCTTATCTAAGATTTCGATGTGTCATTTCGTTTGAGCGAGAAATCTGGTTGCTGATGTTTTAATTATTTCTCCGTCAGTCAAAATGACACTAAGGCAACGGGTTTTTGTTCAAGCATTCATTATTACCTATTACCCAATCTATGCAAAAGTTTTTGCGTAGAGCCCATTACCTATTACCAAAATGTTTTTCTCTGCTACCCGACGATTTTACAGCGTATTCTTTTTTTCTCTATTCGCGCTAAGCCTTTGTCAAAACCTGTATGCTGCCAGCACGGTAGAGATTCAGATTGAGGGCGTGGAAGATGAATTACTGAAAAATGTGCAAGCTAATTTGAGTCTTGAACTGCAAAAAGAACATCCGCGCCTGTCAGCCAGTCGTATTCGACGCTTACATAAAAAAGCGCCTGAAGAAATCAAACTGGCTTTGCAGCCCTTTGGTTACTATAATGCCAAAGTCACCACGGCGGAATTAAAGCAACCAAAACCAGAGGAAACAGCGTGGCACGCACGCTATGTTATTGATTTGGGGGAACCTTTAAAAATAAAAGCGGTTGAAGTGCAGCTCAGTGGTGATGCGGTAAAAAAACCGGTAAAAATCAAAGAAATGCCGATCTGTGCTGATGCGGGAAAAACAAAGGATGAGGTGTCTCAGGATGATGAGGTTTTTCAGGATAAGGCTTTTAAGAAACTCTTGTGTGATTTTCCAGTGAAAGAAGGCGAGGCACTCAATCATCCTAATTATGAAAAAGGTAAGCGCGTGTTACGTAGCCTTGCTGAAGAACGCGGTTATTTTGATGCCGAAATCACCGAAAATCAAATTATCATTGACGAAACAGCGTACACCAGCAATATCAAGTTGTCTTTTGACACCAAGCGACGTTATCGTTTTGGTCAGATAACATATAAACAAGATTTGTTTGATGAGTCACTCTTTCAGCGGTTTTTAACCTTTAAACCAGGCGAGTTTTATACCAGCAAAGCGTTGTTAGCCCTTAAAAACTCTTTGAGTAACAGCGATTATTTTGACAAGGTAGAAATTGATATGCAGCGTTTATCACCTACCGAGGATCTACAATTGCCAGTCAATGTCACTTTAACACCGCGTAAACCAAACAAATACAGTGCCGGCATTGGCTATGGTACTGATACCGGGCCGCGTGGCAGCCTTGAATGGAAACGGCGATACGTTAATCGTTATGGACATCGCTTTTCAGCTAAAACGGAATGGTCAGAAATACGCAAAAGTACAACCGCACGTTATACCATTCCTACCGGTCAACGTACTGACGATTTTCTGGCAATCACCGCCGGTTATCGGGACGAAAATACCGATACCAGCGAGAGTGAAGTTTGGTTAGTGGGTATCAGTAAACATCAGCCGCGCACTTTGTTTGGCTCTGAGCTAGGCGAGGTAGTTGGTATAGAATACCGCGATGAAAAATATGCGATAGGCAGCGATACAGGACATGCCAAGCTGCTCATGCCCAATATTAGTTGGTCTTATGTGAAGGCCGATAACCGCATTTACACGCTACGTGGGTACAAGATCCGATTGGGTGTACGAGGGGCATTAAGTAACCTTGGCTCAAATACGTCTTTTTTGCAAACTCGCTTGAGTGGTACCTTTATTCGGCAATTATCCTCAAAAGGATTCTTCTCAAAAGGACGGATAATTACCCGGGGTGAAGCTGGCTATAGTGATGTTTCTTTAGTGGATGGTGATTTTCACGACTTGCCCCCTTCAATACGGTTTTTTGCCGGCGGTGATCGCAGCGTGCGTGGTTATGATTATCAAACCCTTGGGCCTAAAAATTTTGAAGGACAAGTGATAGGCGGCAAAAACTTATTAGTGGGCAGTATTGAATATGAGCATAAAATTTTAGAGAAATGGAGTTTAGCGACGTTTTATGACATGGGTAATGCCTTCAATGGCACTTCTGAACCGTTGAAACGCGGTACCGGCGTTGGTGTGCGTTGGCAATCACCAATAGGTTTGGTTCGCATTGATGTTGCAACGGCTTTAAGCGAAGAAGGGCGTCCATGGCGTTTGCATATCACAGTTGGGCCTGATTTGTAGTAAAAGGGACTCGCTTTCCAAGCAGCAATCCCCCATAACTACAAGGATTGCTTTTTATAAAGGATTTGCTTATGAAAGGAAAGGATTTATACTCCTCCAGAAAAGTTTTTTGCTGTAAATAATCCAAAGCTCCGCTACGCACGGCGAATAACTCCAATCTACGCAAAAGTTTTTGCGTAGTATCGTAGGGTGGGCAATGTCTTTTTATTGCCCACCATCTTTGGTATGGTGGGCAACAAAATAACAAAGCCGGCCCCCTACATTAGCTTTTGAGAAAGGATTTGCAATCCTTGTAGTTATTGTTTCATTTGTTATTGAGAATTTTCAAAATATTTCTTTTGCGTGTTTTTACAATACTATGGCTACTACCAATTCAAAAACAGAACCTACCAGTAAACGAATCACTAAAATTGATC
>QNER01001122.1 GCA_003646175.1 Candidatus Parabeggiatoa sp. nov. 1 | reverse complement strand
AAGGCCGGTTATCTTTATCAAGTCAATCCCATCACTGGCGAACTGCGAGAAATCGGCCCCACTGGCTTTGCAAAAATTGAAGGCCTGTCCTTTAAAGCCGATGGTACTTTATGGGCTTGGGCAACCGGCGACGGCCTTATCAAAGTGGATATCCAAACCGGTAAAGGACAACTCATCTTTCCCTCTGAAATCAAGATGGAAGCCCTCACTTGGACGGATGACGAGATACTTTACCTGGCTCAAGGGACTGATCTGTGGACTTATGATGGACAGGGCCTCGAACGTACCTGTGATCTGTCCCATTACACAGCTAGAAAACACATTGATGCCTTAGAAATAGTAGGAAATTCTTTGCTCGTGGGAATGCATGAACAGCCTAGTCTATTAGAACTTAATGCCTTGAATTTAAAGACTTGTTTTCTCTTGATGCCCTCTGAAATTTCTACTGAACACAATGAAATAACGGGGATTGCATATGCCAAGGGCTCACCGCTTATGCTCGGGAAACCGGGTATCTGGCCTGATAGCCTTGAACCCGGCATCGAAACCGAGGTGAGATTTGCCCTTAACCTCAGCGGTACCAGTAACATACCCCCACTTTACCTGGAAGAAATCACTCTTGAGGGGCCGGTTAAACTTGGCCAGTTATATGATGACGGCACTGGCGGAGATATACAGGCCAATGATTATAATTATGGTGGCCAGTTTTCTATCCAAAAAATGGCCGAGGGCGAATATTGTTACCGAGTCCGAAGTGCGGAAAAGATTTCCGGTTTTGAAAAGCTTTCAGTCACGAGTTGCTTATGGGTGGTCTCATTTCCGAATCGCACTGCCCCTTCAGAAGTTGCAGCCGTTGAGAAAGAAATTATCGTCAAGTTTACTGAAGACACCTCCCTTTCCCGGATCAAAGAAATCCTTATCTCAGAGGGTGTAACGGTTGATGGACACATTCTCACTCTCAAACTCGTCTTCGTGCGCGTTGAGTCTGAGCCCCGACAAAATGTGATAACGCGGCTGGAAAAATACCACGAAGTGAAATCAGCCCGACCAAACAGGTATCTAGACGAAAACCCCTCTCATGAACTCGCGTTTCCAAAGCCAGAGGAGGACCCAAAACCCATCCCAAAAGCTCCAAAACCCATTCTAAATCCCATTGGTTTTGAATCTGCCTTAGAAAGCACCGGTTGGGCGGTCAGTGAATCCTGTTTCACCACGGACCAGTTTGGCCAATTTGCTCCAACAGAGGGCGAAAAGTTTCTCGTTTGCACCACTTTTCCCAATGGCAAAACCGCATGGATAAAAAAAGAACTGGATATCCCATACGATGTTACCTCACTTCCTATCCGTCTTGACTACAATGTTATCAGTCAAGAATATCCAACACTTAAGGATGCTCCCCTTTTGGACACGATTCGACTGAGCATTTTACGCCCTGACGGCAAAGTGACCCATTTCGCCGTCAAAGTTGGGAATCTCCCGATGTTTGAAGAGACGCTTCACCTCCCAGAAGGAGACCTATCGGTAGGACAAACTGGGTGGCAAACCGTTTCGGTAGAGATACCCGTGAGCAGTGGCAAAGGGTTCATTGCAGTGATGATGTATAGCGAGAATGATCCAAGTATCGGCGGTGAAGGTGGTGAGGGTAACCATCTGCATTCTGCTTTGCTGGTGGATAACATTCGATTCGTTATCGACGACGAATCTGATGAGGAACGAGAACAAGTAAAGCAATAACAAAACCCATCGCAACTCCCAATAAAAAAGCTGATTTAAAAGATTATATCCCCGTCCCCGCCGCGATACTGGATTTTGGGCAACAACCGTTAGGCGAAGATAAACCCCAAGATCCTTTTTATGGGTTATTGATGTTGCGACGCAAGGTGGCAATCGCAGCGACTGAGTTGAAATACCGATTGAAATTTCCCGTCTACGATTTTGCTTGCGTTTGGTATCTGTATAAGAAAGGCAAATCGTCAGAAGAAATTAAGCGACTTTTCCCATTAAGCGAAGTTGCTGGGCTGATTGCTCCTTTGATCGATTCTGTGAATCAAACCTCCGTTGCTACTATCGGAAAAGCGGTTTTAGATATTTTTGCCAAAGATTTAGGCCACAAATTTAATTTGTACCTCCAAAAACTGGCTTTAACCGCAGCACAGGTGGAAAACATTTGCCAAAAAGACCTTGACACCGCGTGGTTTGCCCAAGATTTGAATGCGGCAATCAAACAGGAAAACTCGTTGCAACGACTTGTGCTGTTTTTCGATTCCCATGAAGCCTTTTGGGGACATCAGCGCAATTTGCCAGAGTACACGTTTTTTCAAAAGGATGAGTGGTTGCGACGATTACTCAGTTCATTGGATCTGTCACAAGGCATTGTGATCGTGGTGGCGGGACGAGAGGCACCGCGCTGGAAAGATGCACCGGAACCCACGATTGTCCATAACTACTTGAATATGAAAGTCGGGCATCTGTCAGCGACAGATGCCAAGGTTTATCTGCAAAACGCTGAAATATCAGAGACTCGCCTCACACAAGCCGTGATTGAGTATGCCAGTATCACGCCGGATCAAGTACATCCATTTTATCTCGGTTTATGTGCCGACGTGGTACGCACAGCCAAGCAACGGGGTACAATTCTCAGCTCAACTGACTTTGCCACTGTCCCAGAGAGGGCAGCTAAGTCTAAAGTATTGATTAACCGGCTGTTACAGTATGCGAATAAAGAAATTGAGTATGCAATTCAGGCCCTGAGTGCTTGTCGCAGCTTTGATTTTGATCTCTATTTTAAATTGGGACAGGCGTTGCACTTTGATGCCACGGTGCCGGCTTTTGAGATTCTGACTCACTTTTCCTTTGTGTGGCAAAATAAGTCAGGGCGTGATAATTGGTATCGCATCCATGATTTACTGCGCCGCTTGTACCATGAACTGGGTAACGCCACCGCTCACAAAGCCCATTTTGTGTTGGCGCAACACTACCGCGAACCGGGAAATGTGGCTGAGGCTATTTATCATGCCATTTGTCACCATCGGCTGCGCGGTATGAAAGAATTGTTAAACGTATTTAATCGGGCAAAACAACAGGGGGATTTAGAATTATGTCAACGCTT
>QNER01001121.1 GCA_003646175.1 Candidatus Parabeggiatoa sp. nov. 1 | reverse complement strand
CCCATAATTAACACGGCCGCTCAGGTTACCGCTCCACTGTTCAGACAAAAGGAGCGAGCCATCGTAGTTATGAGACAGAACAATGCCACTTTTCGAGTCCGTTACCGTGATAAGTTGACCCGTGTTCGGATCATAATTATAGGTTTGCGGGCCTTTAGGCAACACAATTTCTTCTAGCCGTCCACCACTATCATAGTTGAAATCAACCACCTGATTGTCCGGCCGCGTAATACGAGTAACTTGTTGATCCAGATTATAACTGGATAACGTCTCATGACTCGACAAACCAATCTCAGGTGCTTGATACTCAGTTTGCAAATCTACTTCATTGTAGACATAGTTATGCGCCGGACGACTCGGCGGTTTCAGGGCCGTGAGATTACCGTGAAGATCGTACTCATACGGGATTAAAGATTTGTCCGGGTGAACGGCAGGGTGGTGATATTTTGCTGGGCAAAAAAAAGGTGGGTTTCGCTTCCGCGAAACCCACCTGTAATGAAACTCATGCTACGTTTGCTGCCTACATCTTCACATATCCCCACCAATACTCCCACCTTAAAATCACATATAACAAGATAATAAGAAGAGAGACAGCAATCGAAGTCAACCATGAATCTTTCCAATAAATTCCAAATATTACCCCACTTACTGCAATTACCAAAAACAACACCAGATAGTGTTTAACAACTTCTGCAATTGCCCAAGTAACACTTGTTGGCAGTGGGTAAGAACAAAGTAAACTTAGGCATGTAAGCATGGCTGGACAGTACACAATCTTAACATATCGTCTGATACGTGCTACTTTGCCACTGTTTTGGTTACTGTGATTCATAAAATTTCTCTAGAAATTTCGCCTCAGACCAAAGTCGCTTTAATTCTGCAGTTCCTTTTTTTCCATAGCAACCCATTGCTAATAGCCGATTGATCTCAGAAACATTTAACACACCTACGCAGGCTACATTTAACTCGTCCTACACTGGCTCGCCGTTTTTCGATTTTATCAATTGTATTTGAGCTTCTAGCCTTACATAATCATCAACGACATTGATTTCGTACTCTTCCATATCAAATGTCTTCATTTTTTCATCAACAAATAGATAAAAATCTTCCAACTCGATTGAATCGAAGCCTAGAATCAAAGGTGATGGCTTCCCAAGCTCATTTCCAAAACGATCCGTTTTTCTTATACTACCAACAGGAACGTGAAAAATACGGCTGACATTTTCAAAAGCCATTTTGAATGCGGCAAAGCAGACATCATTATCATTTTTATAAGACTTGTTGTATAAATCATCTAGCGCAAGATTTTCTCTTCCTGGTATTCCGGATATGTGCCGATATCTGAATCTTCTATCATACAGGAAAGCCAAACATATCAACAACGCTATTACAATTAGGGATAAAAAAAAGTTCATAGTGATGTTCCATCCATCATTGTTAGGACTATCATTAGGGTAGTCCCTACCAACCAATAGAGATGTTGGTTTGGTGGGCAAGTGGCGATAAGTTCAATACAAATTCAATACAAATTCACTGTAACCCGCTTGCTCACCTGACATTTTGTCCATGTTCTTTGTAATTTATTGATTGTAATAACTGCATTGCATTGCCGTGAGCAAGCTATTTTATCTGTGGAAAATCAAAAAAAAGGTGGGTTTCGCGGAAGCGAAACCCACCCTACATTTAGCCCATCTTACACTAGCTTTCTTGGTAAGCTTGGGGATTAACAATAATAAAATCAGGACATTGTGGAGATAAATGAGAGCAGACATCCCGAAAATGTCTGTGTTCCCATTTTGTTTTTTTGTCTACTTCGATCTCACTTGCACATGAGAGAATAAACTGTCCCAGGCTATTCAATAGCTCAGGTTCTGCCAATACAGAGACTTCTCCCAATTCGGTAGGAGTGTCTTCGTTATTATCACGGCTATAGCCATAAAACTTAAAGACCATGTTATACCTCCTTTTCACACAGGCATGAATGATAAATATTAGGCATCAGGAGGAATGCACTGCTGTGGCGGATTAATGAACCAACAAGCTGGTTCAAACGGATTTTCAGCACAGATAGCTTCCAAGATATTGGGTATCAGGAAGCCGATAATACTTAGTCGAAATCCCTTTTTTTTCAGAAAATCCTTGACCTTTCTATTTTTCAGTTTTTTAGAATCCGTGTTGTGACTGCCGGTACCGTCTTCATTAATAACTATCTCGGCTTTGCCTTTTTGGTTAACATGGGCGTGCTGTTGCTGACCCGGAACATGTGGGTTATCAATTCGCACGGTGGCATTAGTGCCAGGAACCTTTATAGTTTGGCCAGAGTTAGCCAAGCCATTTAAGTCCAACAGATTGATCGGATCACCCAACACATACCCAAACAGGTTAGTATCTCCCCCAGCAAACAAAATCGGATCCTTAGCCGTCCACCGCCCCGTTTCAGCATCATAATCCCGTGCCCCAAACCGCGTCAACTTAGTATCCAAATCATAGATACCACCCGCAAACCCAAACGGCTGAAACCCAGGATTAGAGTCTTCGATGACATTTCCAAAAGCATCGTAATCCATCCTTTGGGCAACAGAGCCATCACTGATATCAACCACCAACCGTGGACTACCCAAATGGTCACTCAAAACACGGTAACTCTTACCACCCTTGACCATATAATCAGGCACATTGGTTTTAGAGCCGTAGACAAACAGCGATACCACATTACCATCGCCATCCAATTCCGCGATAGGATTCAAGCTATCTTGATATAAGAAGCCCTGAGTTAAAACGCCATTGACCTTTTTACCAACACGACGATTGCGCCCATCGATGACATACTCGATTTTGGTTCCATCAGGCAAAAGAACGAAGCGAAGATTGCCCAAAACATCGTAGTAGTATTGGGTGATTTCCCCATGGTTTTCTTTCCGGCGCAATTCCCCATTAGCGGTATAGCGATTGGTAGCTCGTCGTTTCGGTTCTCTCATCATACGACAGCACTTTGTCCCCAACCTTGAGATCAGAAATGGGCTTGAGGCCGTTTTCGGTGTGCGAGTGAAAACTTAGTGTCGACGGGGCTTCGATTAGTAAAATGGGCGTCCATGCCCATTTTACCTTTGCTT
>QNER01001120.1 GCA_003646175.1 Candidatus Parabeggiatoa sp. nov. 1 | reverse complement strand
GCTGGTGAAACGGTTTATCGTTATGATGCTGAAAACCAACGCATTGGTGTGAACCAAACTCAATATGTGATTAATTCGCAACCGGCCCTGAGCCAAGTGTTGGTTAAAACCAAGGCTGATGGTACGCAAACTTATTATGTGTATGGTTTGGGGTTGATTGGGCAGGAGCAAGCGGGTTCGTATCTGGCTTATCATTTTGATTTTCGGGGTAGTACGGTTGCGTTAACGGATGAAACCGGAATCGTTACTGAGCAGTTTCAGTATTCGCCTTATGGGGTGTTGGTTGATGGTGAGGTTGATACTACGCCGTTTTTGTTTAATGGTATGTATGGGGTGATGTCGGATGGCAATGGTCTGTATTATATGCGGGCACGGTATTATCATCCTGAGATTCGGCGGTTTGTGAATCAGGATGTGTTGCTTGGGCGTGTTGCTGAGGGGCAGACGTTGAATCGGTATGCGTTTGTGACTGGAAAGCCGGTGAGTTTTGTTGATCCGTTTGGGTTATCAGGAAAAGACGTTTATGACGGATTTATGACCGGTTTTTTTGGTTTTGTCATTGGAGCGGGGGTTGCAGCAGTAGCTGTGGCAACGTTACCTATTTCTGCAACTGGAATGGCTGTCATTGGGGTTACAAGCGCGGCAGTCGGAGGTTTTTTTGTGGGTGTCACCGGTTATGAATATTTTACTGAAGAAGATTATTGGAGTGGTGAAAAACTATCCCCTAGCGAAGTAGATAACCGGCTAGGACACTTGATAGTGGATGGCATTACTCTTGGAGCGGGATGCACTTGGTTCCGCATACGTTCTCGTGATCCTAAAGCTTTATCTGACTGGGAATGGTTAAAACTATCGCCTAAGGAACGTCAAGCTTATGACGATGGTTTGGGAACTGTACCAGACGATTTCTATAACAGAATAGGTAAGCTTTTACCACAAGATCGTGGTATTAAAATTCGTGACACCGATTGGATAAACGCGATTAAAAATGCTAAAACGGGCCCTGGTCCTGGAGGAAGGTTTTCATGGCCTTTAGGTCTTGCCGGCTCGGAAGTATGCGATGATTGTCTCATGTGGTAGTCAGTAAAGATTGAAGTGCTAATTATATGCTTTTTTTGTAAGGTATATAACAACAAAAATCAAAAATACAGACATTCAGACAAACAACTTCACGGATAACATCCTTTCAATGGATGTTATCCATCACGGCTTGTGAAATGAATTTTTTTTTGAACGCCACAGATCCACTTTATAAATTGCTGCTAAATTATTAATTTTTGTTTGCTTAACCACTTCATATAAATATATTTAAAAATAAATGGTTTATATTATATTATAAAATAAGTAACGTTAAATACTGACCAAATAGTTAATAAATAGTAGAAAATTTGTTTGACACTTAATGGTGCGAATTAAGAGTCAAAAATCATCATAAACATTGCCGCAGTCAGTCTGCAAAAAATAAGATTAGAACGTACTTTATAGGCTGTCTGAATGTTCGTTTTCTCCGTAGTCCAACCAATGTGCATTAATATTCACTATGAATGAATTTTTGAAATATGTCGCATATGTATTTTCGGTTTTATTTAGAACTATTTTTTTTCATGTCGTTGTGGTTTTTGTTTGGTTACCAGTATTTTTTTTGTCACACAATCTTGGATTGTCAAAGTTAGGTGCCGTTATTTTAGCTACCATAAGTGGAGTTCTTTCAGCCTTTGTTCTTTTCAAGCTGCTAACCGCCCCCAGCAACAAAAAAAATGAAAAAGAAAGTTCGTAGGTTAGAGTGACGATAGTTAGTGTATAGTTAGTGTAAGATGAGTGCACCAAGGCGGTCTGCTACAGTTTAACGAATGAAAACGCGCAAGTCACTGAGCGGTTTCAGTATTCGCCTTATGGGGTGTTGGTAAGCGGTGATGCTGAAACTACGCCGTTTTTGTTCAATGGTATGTATGGGGTGATGTCGGATGGCAATGGTCTGTACCACATGCGGGCCCGGTACTATAGTCCTGAGATTCGGCGGTTTGTGAATCAGGATGTTTTGTTAGACTCTGTGTCTGAGGGGCAGACGTTGAATCGGTATGCGTTTGTGACTGGGCGGCCGGTGAGCTTTGTGGATCCGTTTGGATTAGCCACTATTGAAATTCCTTTTCCAGAAGCACCTGCTTGGGTTCCTGAGTGGGTGAAAATAGGTGGTGCAAGAATAGCTGGGCTGATAGCTATAGTGGTGTCTATAGCTGGTGATACTCCTATTAATAAAAATTGTCAGTTATTTTACCGAGGAGATTATCCAGGTAAAACTGAATTCTGGGCTCCATTGCTTGAAGAAAAAGGAATTGAGGCTGCAAAAAAAATCTTAGAAACTGTAGCCTTTGAAGAGTTAGCCGCTGAACATGCCTCCGGTAGTATTGACTCACCATTCATTTCAATTACAACCAGCATAAGGGTTGCGAGATTATATGCCAAGGGAGGTGGTGACGGTGGGGTGGTTTATGAAGTATGGCTGCCCCCAGGCATGGCGATTGAAAATGTGTTTAACGATAATGCTGTTTGGGATGGCAAACAGAATGAAGCCGTGCTTGATGAGGAATGGCTAGTGCCCCTCCATATAGGGCCTGAGTTTGTGAATTCTATGGAAGGGTGTAGTTGTAGGTAATACTCGTACAGTTTGAACGCCCTAGGAGTCTATTGCACTATATAACTCATTGAATTTTATGATATGAAATATTTTTCAAAAAAATCATTTCGGTTTTAAGTTATACAGACTCCTAGGAATTTCGGTAATGTCCCTTAACTGCTTTGATGAACCCTTCATTATTAGGACATTTTATAACTAATTTGATTCACCATATATGACATGCATTTTTAGAACAAGGTTATTAAAATAAATCAATGACAGGTAAATATATCCATCAAGACAGTTGAGGGACACTACCAAATTTTCGATAATTAGAGTGTCATTCTCAACGGCTCTAAGGTTGAGCCTAAAATTAAGCTATGAAAGGGTAAACCAGAGAAAATGACTATGAGCGATTCATCTGATTTATTAAAGCCATTTTTCTATGAACAGAGCATTAATGGAAAAGTGTATAGAATTTACACCGTCAACAGCATTGGTTTG
>QNER01001119.1 GCA_003646175.1 Candidatus Parabeggiatoa sp. nov. 1 | reverse complement strand
GCAATCCCTGTAATTAACTTATGGTTTTATTATCCTTTATTATAAGCAATCCTTGTAGTTAACTTATGGTTTTATTATCCTTTATTATAAGCAATCCTTGTAGTTATAATAGAAATGGAAAAAGCTTAAAAATACCAAAGCTTTGATTTAGATTACTTATAATAAAGGATAAGAGCATATCAAAGTTAAACGAAATGCACTATTGTCAGAACAAAGGCAGTCTGTTCATCTACTTGAGACTAATGGTTTTATTATCCTTTATTATAAGCAATCCCTGTAATTAACTTATGGTTTTATTATCCTTTATTATAAGCAATCCCTGTAATTAACTTATGGTTTTATTATCCTTTATTATAAGCAATCCCTGTAATTAACTTATGGTTTTATTATCCTTTATTATAAGCAATCCTTGTAGTTATAATAGAAATGGAAAAAACTTGCCAGTCGCCCCTGGAACTTAATTCGCAATCCGTCATATCCCTGTCCCAAAATCGTTGATTTGACGGATACTATCCCGAAAAGGGATAGCATCCGTTTTAATATGTACCGACAAACTAAGTATGTTAACTTTTTTCGTACAAGGTTCGCCTTGTACTCCTGATAATTTTAGGAGTCCAAACTTTAGTTTGGATCGCCTGCCCAAACTAAAGTTTGGACTCCAACCCAGCATAAGCAAGCATTAACCATTTGTTTTCACTAGAAAATTTTACTTGTATCCGCGCATAAGCCCCTTCACCTTCACAAGCAATCACAATGCCTTCACCCAATTGACGGTTTTTCACCCGTTGTCCTATTTATCAATCATCAACCGGTTTGGTTCCCGATAATTTAAATGGGGGAACCGAGCTAGACAAACGCACTTTTTGAATTAACTCGTCTGGTATTTCATCAAGAAACCGAGAAGGTTTACCGGACTCACGCGTCCCATAACGGTAACGACTTTCGCTATGGCACAAATAAAGATATTGACGCGCCCGTGTGATGCCAACGTAACATAAGCGGCGTTCTTCTTCTAGTTCACCAACGCAGTTTTGATGTGGAAATAAACCTTCTTCTAAACCACATAAAAACACCACCTGAAATTCTAACCCCTTAGCAGCGTGTAAAGTCATCAATTGTACACAATCCTCAGATGGCGCGCCTTGTCCTTCACCGGCTTCCAAAACCGCATGATCAAGAAAATGCCTCAAATCCCCCGCAATCGTTCCAAATCCTGTTGAATCCAGAATCGAGCCTTTCGGCAGCGGTGGCACGCCCGCAACAGCGTCGATTCCCTGTTCTTGAAAACCTCTCGGTTTAAATTGACGCGCCGCATTCACTAACTCTTCAAGGTTTTCCAAGCGCCTTTGCGCTTCTTCTTTATTTTCTTTCTTGTAATGTGCTACCAAGCCGCTAGTGATTTTCACCACTTCAACCTGTTCAGGTAACGGCAACCCTTTGACTTGCTCGACAAGTTGCTTAATGAGATTTAAAAAAGCCGTTAGACTATGACTGGCTCGAGCTTTTAATTGCTGAGTCTCAATCACAATATGAGCCGCTTTCCATAAAGACACACTTTGTTGACGAGCGACACCACGCAACACATCAACTGTCCGCCCACCAATCCCCCGTTTTGGCGTATTAACCACTCGTTCAAAGGCACCATCATCATCACGGTGCAGGAGCAAACGCAGATAAGCCAACATATCTTTGATTTCAAGGCGTTCATAAAAACGTAAACTGCCATAAATGCGATAAGGAATACCTTTTTGCAGTAACGCTTCTTCAAACACCCGCGATTGTGCCGTTGTCCGATATAAAATCGCTACCTCGTTTCGTTTGCCATACCATCCTTTGATTTTATCTACCACAAACAGGGCTTCATCTGTCTCACTGTAAGCAGCGTACAAAAAAACCGGTTCACCGGCTTTATCTTGCGTCCATAACTTTTTACCCAAACGGCTTTTATTATTAGCAATCAAAGCATTAGCAGCCGCTAAAATAGTACCCGTAGAACGATAGTTTTGTTCTAAGCGTATCAAGCAAGTATCAGTAAAATCTTGCCTAAGATTCTGAATATTCTCAATTCGTGCGCCGCGGAAACTGTACACACTTTGATCATCGTCAAACACGACAAACAATTTGCCTTGGGAACCCGCCAATAAATGTAACCATTGGTATTGAATCGTATTAGTATCTTGAAACTCATCTACCAACAGATATCGAAAACGTTGCTGATAGTGTTCAAGCAGCAGCGGATTATCGCGCAACAATTCATAAACCCGCACTAGCAGCTCGGCAAAATCGACTACACCAGTGCGTTGACAAGTTTCTTCATACGCATGGTAGATAACAAGCATTTGCGCCAACCAAGCGTCCCCATCAGCCACAATGTCGGCCGCGCGTAAACCTTCATCTTTACGCGCATTAATAAAATGTTGCACCTTTTTGGGAGACCAAACTTTGTCGTCAAGTTGCAAACTTTTGACGACACGTCTGAGTGTGCGTAACTGATCATCGCTATCAAGTATTTGAAATAATTGAGGTAAATTAGCATCGCTCCAATGAATGCGTAACAAACGATGCGCGATGCCGTGAAATGTACCTATCCATAAACCTCGCGTCGATTGGTTCAACAAAGCATCAATGCGTGAACGCATTTCATTCGCAGCTTTATTAGTAAAAGTCACAGCTAATAGATTATAAGGGCGAGCATGTTCCATTTCGAGCAACCATGCAATACGGTGAGTTAAGCACTTGGTTTTGCCACTGCCTGCCCCCGCTAAAACTAAAGTATGCTTGAGCGGTGCAGTCACGGCTTCGCGTTGTTCATTATTGAGTGGATCAAGTAAGTAAGAAACATCCATAGATTTTTTTTTGGTAAAGATGGCTAGTACAAGATAGCGGAAAATGATAACGCTTATATTGATTTAATGGTATAAATAAATCAACCCGTTTTTGATGGTGAGTCCAAAGTGACGCAAATTTCTTGACAACGCAAATATCATACTTTACCTTATCTCTTATTTTTTTGCACACCATGTCTAAAATTGTAGGGTGGTGAGGGCTTTTGTTGCCCACCATCTTGCTATAGTTTGTCAGATAAATAATTTTGGCCAAAAACCGTAGAGCGTTGCCAAACCT
>QNER01001118.1 GCA_003646175.1 Candidatus Parabeggiatoa sp. nov. 1 | reverse complement strand
TTATATTGACCCGGCGTTGCTGGTTTTTTAACCTTTTCGCCGGTTTCACTGATAGCCTCGGTGTAAGTCACACCTAATAAGAGCAGCGCATTGAGTTCTTTAATCAGTCCTTGACTGACAGGCAGTTCATCTTTAATGACTTGGTAAAGATAATCAATCGCTTCGGCGTGATTTCTGGCATCCAGAAAGTCCTTAAACGGTTTTCCTTCAACCGTCAACCCTTCCTTTAGAAAGAATAAAGTTTCACCTCTCGTTAAAGTGCTACCTTCAATGGCATTAGAGTTATACGTCCATTCCACCCGCAATTTTTCTTGAATGGTTGCCCAAAGCGTTGGTTGCAGCGGTTTTTGAGTATTAATTTGTGATTGTAATTGAGCAATGGTATTGAGCTGTGTGCTTAATTCTGGTGTGTTTTCAATAGTGTAAAATGAAGACATAACTTTTCTATGATGTTCAAACGGATGCTATCCCTTCTTAGGGATAGTATCCGTCAAATTAGGAGGCCCCGTATTTTATGCGTGAGTTTAATACTTCAGGGCCGTGTGATCCGGCCCTACATTACACGGTTATGCGTGAAGCATTAATTATTGAAGGTAAAGAAAAGGTGCGAAAGGGGCGGTATTTTACCCTTTTTGCACCCAGACAAACGGGGAAAACGACCGCATTTCAACTCTTGCTTGAGGCGCTTAAAGAGGAAGGTTTTACCCCGATATGGATTACTTTTGAAAACCTAAAGACAGCAACAAAGGATAGGTTTTACCGAGAATTAAATAACCAACTTCATCAAGAACTGGCCGAACATAATATCCAATTAGAACATACCATTCAAGATCAGGTTGATATGATTGAATTGTTTCAAAATATCAAGCGCAAGGCTGAATCTATTGTTCTTGTGAACGATGAATTTGAAGGCATACCCGATTCTGTCTTAAGTGAGATGATGCATTCCTTTCGGCAAATGTATCATCGCAAAAAATATCATGCCCTCCATTCTCTGATTATGGTTGGCGTAAGCACAATCGCAGAACTGGTGGTCTCTTCAGCGTCACCATTTAACGTGGCCGATGAGTTAAAAGTCCTCTATTTTACCTTTGAAGAGGTCAATTTATTGATTGGGCAGTACGTGGCAGAAACCGGTCAAGCATTTGAACAAAGGGTAATAAAGGCAATTTATGAGAATACCAAAGGCCAGCCCGGCCTTGTCTGTGCTTTGGCCGTACATCTGGTTAAACAAGTTGCCAACGATAGAAGTCGGACAGTGACAATGGCTGATTTTTTATTGACTTTGAATGAGTTCTTAAAGTCAAAATATGATAAAAACATCCTGAATATTGTCCAGAAGGCCAAAGAGAAAAAGGCGTTTATGCTCCGTCTGTTATTTGACGAAGACCCCATCGATTTCAATGTCTATGCTGAAGACATCGCTTATCTGCATACCCATGGTGTCGTAGATAATATAGAAGGTCATGTGGGTATATTGGTGCCGTTATATAGTAAGTGTATTATCACGGCATTTCGTCCGGTGCTTAATGGAGAAAGGAGACATTATGGAATTTCTGCCAATGAGACCTTTGATGAGTATCTGGCTGAAGGCGGTTTAAATATCCATGCCTTGCTCAACAAATACCGGCAATACCTGCGCCGGCGTGGGTTCAAAGCGTTTGATACCGAGAATCTGAAAGAGGCCGCATGGCATTATTCCCTAGATGGTTTTATTAACTTTTTTATTGAAGCCCTCGAAGGACAGACTTTTATAGAAGTTCCCTCTGGGGCTGGACGAACCGATGTGTTGATTGTTTATCATAATCTCCGCTATCTGATTGAAATCAAAGTCTTTAGCAATAATACCCTGTTCAAGAAGGGAAAGGCACAATTGGCAGAATATCTCAAATCCGAAGGCTTGGATGAAGGCTACTACGTGGTGTTTAGCAATCTGCATACTGATGAAGATAAGCTCTATTTTGCTGAAAAAATCAAAGGTAAGCAAATCTACACCTATATTATCTGTACCCGCTTTCCAACACCCAGTCGCCTCCCAGTGCCAGAGGAATTGAGACTGACAGAAGCCGAAAAAATAGCGGGTAAGATGCTGGGTATGGGTAGTTTTACCGATGAACAGATCAGCGAAGCCACCAATGTGAGCCTTGAGAAGATTGGGTATTTGAGAGAAATTAAGAATTTGTAGAAGGATAGTGGTGCATAAAGGTGGAGTCCAAACTTTAGTTTGGAACACGCCCAAACTAAAGTTTGGACTCCATTTTATTCTATCCGAAACGCTACCACATTCAATTCCCCGTTATCCAAATTGTTGAAGGGATCGTCGATACCTTCAGGCATTCGCAGAATATAGAATTGATACTCGCCGCGTGGCATGTCGTCTCCAATCGGTTTGTCCATAATCACGTTTTGTTGCCCCATCCAAAACGCTAGGAAGTTTCCGTCAAAAGGTTCAATTCGGTTTAAGTCCGTGATGATGAAAAAACGGCCGTCGGGATAGGCGATACCAAAGTAGTAACGGATACAACTTTGCGGTGGCAAGCCAACGGATTTAAATTCAGCATATAAAGTGTCGCCATGATGGTAAACCGTTTTAGACAGTAACGGTGCCTGCACAGTTTCGTTATCAGGCAATAGCGGCATATTTCTCTGTATAGAGAAAATCTCTGGAATATGAATCTGACAGGTTAACGGTTTGTAGCCATTAACTTTGGCCGTCAGTTCACAAACACCAGCCTCTGACGTTAAATGGTAGGAACCATCTTGAAAACTGGGCACTGGGTAGTTTTTATTACAACCGCTGTACACAATCGCATTTGCTAGGGCTTGTCCGGAAATAGCATCTGTGACAACACCTTTTATCGCGCCATCAAAAACTGGTGCCAATCCACTGATACGCAATTCATATTGAATCTTAAGCCGGCAACTCTCCGACGAAGGGGCAACGTCACTGACTTTCACATAGTAAAAACCTTCTGACGGTGCTTGCCAAGATGAAAACAATTCCTCTTCACCTTCAATACCTTCATCCTTGGGTTCTGTAAAAATGCGGTTGCCCTCAGAATCGTAGAGTTCCAACGCAATATCTATGTCTGCGCCCACCGGATTGGCTCTGATGTCATATCTCAGGTT
>QNER01001117.1 GCA_003646175.1 Candidatus Parabeggiatoa sp. nov. 1 | reverse complement strand
TATTGAATTTAAATATAAATTGCTCAACCGTCTGATTAAAGTACCAGAGCGGTACAAGGATTGGTTTGGGAAACCTGTCACGGTTATTTTGTTGGAACAAGATTTATTATCACACCAAATAACAAAACCAACTATTCCTACAGGAACGATGGGCGTGCTTCTGGCAGCTGTCGCAAAATGGTATGAATTGGGAGTCATTTCTCAAGGAAAAGGGGCGGAGATAATGGGCTTATCTCGTGAAGAATTTATGCTGGCATTGTCTCGTTTGCAGGTGTCGCCTTTTCAATATACGGTTGAAGATTTAGAGGAAGAATTACTTCAATGCAAGTAACAGAAATTATTATTGATTCTTCGCCACTGATAACCTTATTTCGTAGCCATCAAGCTCATTTATTGGAGCCGTTATTTACCAATATTTGGGTTCCCAATGCCGTTTTTGAAGAAGTCACTGATGATGAGCATAATGATTTAGCGTCTCAAGGACTTGTTAATGCCGCTTGGCTCAAGCGAGTTAGCGTGAGTCATATACCTGATATGATTAGTCAGCGAGACTTGGGCTGGGGAGAATCTGAAGTTTTGGCTTTTACTTTAAACTGTCCAAGCGCACACGCTATGATAGATGACTTAGCGGCTCGCCGATGTGCCAAGAAGTTAGGCATTGCAACATTAGGCACGGGTGGCATGTTGGTTATTGCTAAACAGCGCGGTATTATCTCGTCAGTAGGAGAGGCACTGCAGGCATTACGTGCAGCTGGCATGTGGCTATCAGATGATTTAGTTCGGATGTTAACCGAAAAAGCCGGGGAATCCAATCCGCCTATTTTACCAATCCATTAATAATTAAAAATTGATTTATGGCACATCATCAATGACAAAGAAAAATATCAGGCCTATCAATTTATTCAACCCATTGAATGGCAAGAGGCGGTGGTATAAACTTTTCATACCGCATCAAAGGAATGCTATATACTGCACGCGGGCACAACTTAAACTTTCAGGTAGGGTGGGCAAAGTCTTTTTTTTGCCCACCATCTTGCCTACCATCTCGGCACTGGGGCCGTTGAATGGGATTGATTCCCCCTACACAACATCATGGTTTGTAGGGGCAATCCGTTGCTCCAGCCCTTGTGTGACGCATTCCCATTTAACGGCCCCAGTGCCCATTTAAAGGAAACTCCAAAAACTGTCGAAGCAAAATTTTTGTGCATAAAATGTAACCAAAAGCGCGTGACACAGGTAATGTGTTTCGGGATAGTATCCGTTAACTACTTTAAAAGCGGTTGAATTGCTGAGCACAGCGAATTGCTGAGCACAGCGAATTGACAACTTTACCGATAACTATGATACAATTCTGTCACTTTACGGATGCTATCCCTGGTTTCGGGATAGTATCCGTTGACTTTGAATCATCAACCAAAGGAAACATTTATGAAAACGATAAGCTATCTCATCCTATTCATACTATTATGCGGTGTTGGCCTTGATATCTGGCAACAGAACCCGCAACCCACGGCCCCGGCAACCCAAACCGTCACGCCAGCCAATCCACCAGACACGGCGATCCAAAAAGTGGCCGAAACCACATCCACCGCACCGCCCATCCTCCAAATTGATCCGGGTGGGCATAAGGCCTTAATTAAGGATATCGCTTTCACGCCCGATGGCCGGTATTTAGTCTCCGCCGGCCATGACAAAGTGATTCGCGTCTGGGATTTAGAAACCGGCCAGACGGTAAGAACCCTACGCGGACAAATCGGTGTTGGGCCTGAAGGCAAGATTTATGCGATGGCCCTGTCCCCAGATGGGCGGTGGTTGGCTGCGGGGGGATATCCGAGTAGATGGGGAATTCGCTTATACAACTTTGCCAGCGGCCAGTTAGTCGCGTTGCTGAAGGGGCATACCAATGTGGTGTTGTCTTTAGCCTTTTCCCCGGACAATCGTTTCTTGGTGTCCGGCGGTGGTGATTCAAAGGCCATCTTATGGAATCTGGCGGAGTTCAAAGCGACAGCGTTGAACAGCACTGCCAAAGCTAAAGCTTTAGACGCCATCTTATCCGGACATACAGATGACATCTACGCCGTTGCCTTCACCGCCGACTCCCAGCGCGTAGTCACTGGCAGTTTCGACCACACCCTACGTCTGTGGCAAGTCTCAGATGGCAAATTGCTGGCCACGTTAACCGGCCATACCGATAAAGTGTACTCAGTGGCAGTGACCTCAGACCTTCAAGGTTTTGGAAACCTTGAAGGTCTTAACCATGGCCTGATCGCGTCGGGGAGTTGGGATTACACCATTCGCCTGTGGGATGGACAAACCGGCCGCTTTATCAAAACCTTAGCCAATCAAGGCACAAAAGTCGGTAGCCTGTCCTTTAGTCCCGATGGGCAGTATTTGGTCTCGGGAGTAGGAACAAAAGGTATTGGTAATGATTGCTATGTCTGGTCAATCCCCGATGGCCAAGAAATCGTGATCTATCGTGAGCATGATAATGTTGTTATTGCGACAGCCGTCAGTCCCGATGGACAGTGGGTAGCTACCGGCGGGGGCGATAATCAAGAAATTCACCGGTGGTCACTGCGCAACGGCCATCTGAAGCAACGACTGCGCGGTGTGGGTGCGAGTACTTGGGCGGTGGGCTTTTCTGCGGATGGGCGGGAATTGGGTTGGGGGAATACTTGGACACAATCTAGTCCAACCAATCGTGGCCCGCTAGAATACCGCCTCACCCTTCCCAAAGCTGACGCAATGGACTCCTTTTTGGTGCTGCGTAAAATCACAGACGGGGGGAGTCATTTTATTCGCGCTCAAGATGTTCATGGTGATTGGGCACTCAGCCATCGTGCGGGTGGTCATTACGGTTATAAAGATGCCATCCTTGACATTCGCCACCACGATAGCACCGTTGCCAGTATTGAACGGAGTGCCACCGATGGTTATGGTCATACTTCTTATACCTTCACGCCTAATGGCCAACGCATTATCAGTGGTGGGGGTAATGGTAATCTCAGCGCCTACAACCGCGACGGCGACAAACTCGGTGATTATGTCGGTCATACTGGCGATGTTTGGGCGGTGGCAGTGTCGCCGGATGGGCAGCTTTTGGTTTCTGGTAGTGATGACCAAACCGTGCG
>QNER01001116.1 GCA_003646175.1 Candidatus Parabeggiatoa sp. nov. 1 | reverse complement strand
TCAAGGGTTGTACTCAAGCCAACAAGCCATAGTACAACGAATCCCTGAAATAAACGAATAAAACACCTCGTCAAAGCTGTTACTGAGCTTGTCGAAGTGCCCAAATGGCCAAAGTATCTATTGCCCGCCTCGCATCGGCCACACGTAATAAATTGGCGGACGGGTAGTTTCGCCGCTTTACTGATTTGGCGTGGCACTTTGGGCAAAGCTTTTGCCTTAAACACAGTGCCCGAAAAACAGCTATCAAACAAAAACAACGCATGTTTGGCCTCAATCCGTCGCGCCCAAGTCAGAATCTGAGTCATCTACAACGCTTTTTGTAAAAAGCCTCTTTCATCAAAATGAGGATTAGGCGCGTCAGTCGGTACCAGATAGCCTTTCTCGTTGCCCCATTCATCTGTGCGCGTATGCCCATGCCCCGAATAGAAAAACAACAGGCGATTGTTTTTCTCAAACCCATAGTCATTGATAAACTTTTCAAAACGTTTACCTAATGCGTCGGCCTTCAGATTCATGGATATTTAAACCTGAAAGCCTTGCGCAGTGAGAATATCTTCGACTTGTTGCAACTCGCCGGGGATGGCTGTCAACTTTGACCAACCATTGGTGTATTGACTTTCACCAATCAGGAGAGCATAGCTGCCTGAATAGGAAGACAATATTTGCGTGCCTTGCGGACTCGGTTCGATCTGCGTACTCTGTTGGGCTTCGGTTCTTTAAGTGGCGGTACCGTTTGGTTGTTAGTACAAGCCGAGAACACAGCCAAGCTTAACCAGATTAAGAATGAGGCTATGCGCCGATTGCGCGTGAGAGTTGAACCGTTCATTTGGTTTTCTCCTGATTTTGTCTTGTCGAGGTTCAAGTTTTTGCGCGCAAAAACTTGAACCTCGACATCAGAATTTTCAGGATTTTAGGATTTTCAGAATCAAACCTTTTTTCCTTACCTCCTATCAATTCCTCGTGCAAGTTAACCTGGAACGAAGGGAAACTACGAATTCGTTGATTTCGTCAATTCGCTGTACTAGATGCTATGGGTATTTTCACAGTAAAACCTTTTTTCCTTACCATCTTATTAATTTAGTACAGCGAATCCCAGAAATAAATACTTTATGGCAACGCCTTTTGCTATCCGCGAATGATGAAAGTATTCTCACGCTTCGAGCAAAGGCGCAAAGACACTAAGAGTTTAATTCGTTGATTTCGGAAAGAAGCTGCACTCATGGATGCCAATTCGTTGATTGAATTTATTTCTAAGATTCGTTGTCCTTTTCTTCTAAATAATTCATAATGCTATAACAAACATCCATACACCCCCGCCTCGCCAACGCCGACACTTCAAACACCCGCCCCTGCCAGCCCAATTCATTAATAATAGCTTGACAATGCTGTACTTGTTCATCAGGTGGTAACAAATCCACTTTATTTAATACCAACCAACGTTCTCGCGCCGCTAATTCAGGGCTATATTTTTCAAGCTCTTGAATAATACCGAGAATATCTTGTACCGGCTCACTGCCTAGCGGGGCAACATCCACTATATGCAACAATAAACGGGTGCGTGATAAATGCCTTAAAAACTGCGCGCCCAAGCCGGTGCCCTCCGCTGCACCTTCAATTAAACCGGGAATATCGGCAATGACAAAACTGCGATCAATTTCAATAGAGACTACACCCAAGTATGGGTGTAAAGTGGTAAATGGATAATCGGCGACTTTGGGGCGGGCGGCGGAGACGGCGCGAATAAAAGTGGATTTGCCGGCATTGGGTAAACCTAACAAGCCAACATCGGCTAATACTTGTAATTCCATACGCAAGGTACGATTTTCACCAGGTGTAGCCTTGGTTGTGCGGCGTGGTGTGCGGTTGGTGCTACTTTTAAAATGGACATTGCCTAAGCCATGTTGTCCACCCTGTGCAACTAGCAGCGTTTGTGCAGGCTTGACTAAATCACCCAGGAATTCTTCCGTTTCTACATCAAAGACGAGCGTACCCACCGGCACTTTAACAAATAAATTCTGACCATTTTTACCTGTGCATTCACTGCCTTTACCGTGTTCACCATGCTTGGCACGAAATAGACGGTTAAAACGAAAATCAACCAACGTGTTTAAACTGGCATCAGCCACCAAATAGACACTACCACCATCACCGCCATCGCCACCGTTGGGCCCACCCTGCGGGATAAATTTTTCGCGCCGAAAACTCAGACAGCCTTCGCCGCCTTTGCCGGCGATAACTTCAATACTGGCTTCATCAACAAATTTCATAGTAGAAAGAAGGGGAAAGGGAAAGGGGAAAGGGGATCGCTAATGTAGGGTGGGCAACGTCTTTTTGTTGCCCACTTTTAAGATTAAGATGGTGGGCAAGAAAAGGACCTTGCCCACCCTATCAAACTATCCCTTCGAGGGATAGCATCCGTAAAATGTGTTCAAACGGATACTATCCCTTCGAGGGATAGCATCCGTATATTATGGCGCGGGTGCCGCTGCTTCGGGTGCCAGTGCCGGAAATGGAATGACACTAATAAATTGACGCATTTTCGGGCCTTTTCTTTGAAACTTAACGATGCCCTCGGCTTTGGCGTACAGCGTATCATCCTTGCCTCGGCCCACATTGAGACCCGGATGACATTTTGTACCCCGTTGACGTATTAAGATATTGCCCGCCAATACCTTTTCACCGCCATAATGTTTAACACCAAGGCGTTTGGAATGTGAATCACGCCCATTGCGGCTACTGCCGCCCGCTTTTTTATGTGCCATGCGGTTTTACCTCCTCACTTTTTTGAGTCTCAGCCTCGCTACTTGGCAGTGTCACCCCAGCCTTTTGGCTGTCAATAACACTTTCCAGTACCGCAGCCTCAACGTTTTGCGTTTCTTCATCGGTTTCTGACGGCGTTGTCTCGGCGTTTTTTGCCGCAACATCAGGAATCGGCAACGTTGCCTCAATACCCTCCGCCATGATACCGGTGATTTTCACTTCGGTATAAGATTGACGATGTCCCATTCGCTTGAGATGGTGTTTACGGCGTTTAAATTTGATAATTTTGACTTTTTTGCGGCGTCCCTGTTCTAATACCGTTGCCGTTACTTTACCACCGTCTACTTGCGGTGCGCCAATCCTAATCTCATC
>QNER01001115.1 GCA_003646175.1 Candidatus Parabeggiatoa sp. nov. 1 | reverse complement strand
TCTTGTTCAAGCCGTGATGCTATCGCTTTTGGTTTTGAGTCTCACTAAAACCCTCGTGAACCGTGATGCCGCAAAAGTGATACTATCGCCAAAAAAGCGATAGCATCACAAAATAACAATTCTCTTTAACAACAGAGCCACGAATTTATTAATTACCAATGCTTTTAAAAAATCAAGCCCTTATTGAAGCGTTAAAGTCTCTACGCGAATTTATAAATGTACAACAAACTCACCTTAATATTCTTGAAAAGCGTATTGACCACTTAGAACCACAAACACGCTCCAATGAAATAACCAAGTTTTTCAACAACCTAGAACAACAACAAGCACGCCTAGAACTCCTTGAAGCGTCTGTTGAAAACCTCGCACAACAACAGGCAGGCTCCCGTGTCATTGAATACGTCAATGAAAACCTAAAGCGGCAACATACGCGCTTTGATATTTTAGAAAAACGTACCAATAACCTAGAACAAGTACCGGCGAGCCTTAATGTGCCAGAAGCGCTTATTGACAACTTAGATCAACAGATGCGTCTATATGTCATTGAAAATATTACTGAAGCGTTAAAAAAACCACAAGCACGCCTTGATATTTTAGAAAAGGGTACCGAGTGTCTAGAAAAACCACAAACACACCTTGAGGCTCTTGAAAAGCATCTTGAAAACTTGGAGCAAATACAAATCCACGAATTGCGGAATCGTTTAAGTCACTTTGAACATGCTCTGGTACGCTTGAACGAGTTAGAAACTCAATTCAATGACACAGAGCTGAGGGCGCTGAAAATTGCGACAGTATTGCCCTACGCCATCCGTCAAGCGAGCCAGCCTCTCGACTCGCAAATCACCTCTGATGCTGATCAATTGGCAAAATCCCTACAAAATACAGTTGAAAAATGCCTCAAACAATCTATCAGTCAAGATACTCACTCGTTTGCTGATGCTCTGTTTCCGGTGATGGGGCCTGCTATTCGTCAATCTATCAACGAGTCGTTTAAAAGTCTCATACAGTCCATCAACCAGGGGCTAGAGCAAAGTTTCTCTTGGCGGGGACTGACTTGGCGCATAGAAGCTTGGCGCAGTGGGCGGCCTTTTTCAGAAATTATTTTGCAACATACGCTCGTCTATCGCATTGAACAGGTATTTTTGATTCATCGTGAAACCGGTTTGTTAATCCAACATCTGCATCAAAAGGGTGTAGAGATAGGTGATAGCGATGCCGTCTCGGCTATGTTTACTGCTATACAGGATTTTACCCGTGATTCTTTTTCCAGCAGTAAAACGGAGGAACTCGACAGCGTCGAAATTGGCGAATACACCGTCTGGATAGAACGCGGCCCTTATGTAGTGTTGGCTTGTGTGGTTCGCGGTACTGCACCCTACAAGTTTAGAAATCTTATGCGTTCGACACAGGAATCCCTACATGCACATTATGGCCTGTTATTGCAGCAATTTTCTGGAGATAGTGAGCCACTACAACCTTGTCGGCCTTTGTTAGAAAAAAACCTCCAATCTGAAATGAAACCGGAGGCCAAAAAGCCCTTGTTGTCTTTCCAGATGATCACGATATTTAGTATTATTTTTTTAGCCGTCGTGGGATGGGGATATTTTCATTTTGAGTATCAGCAACGTTTGACGGATTATATTCAGGCCTTGCAAAATGCACCGGGTATCGTGGTGGTTTCTACCAAACGTCAGGGTGGCAAGTTGGTTATTTATGGAATGCGTGATCCATTGGCTTTTGATGCACAAAAAATAGCCCAACACTATGGTTTGAGCGATAACGACGTGGAAAGTCAATGGACACCCTATTTGGATTTAACGCCACAATTTGTTGAACAACGTGTGCGGCAACAATTAGCACCGCCACCCACCGTCTCGGTGCGCGTGCAAGACAATGTTTTACACTTGAGTGGTCATGCATCAAAACAGTGGATAGAAAAGGCGACATTGACAGGCATCGTGGTTGGCATTAATCAGTTAGAAGTCAATGAGTTAGTTGAAACAGATCAATTGTTATTGGCCCAAGCGAAACGACAATTAACGCTGCCTAAGAGTGTGACTATGACAGTGCAAGAGCGAGTATTGCGGGTGAGTGGTATTGTTAACCCTGTGACATTCAAGACGTTACAACAGCACATACAAAACTTGTCCATTTCACCACAAGCCTTTGCTGACTTTGACACTAACGGTTTGATAAATGCTGAACATGAAAGGCGCAAGCTAATACAACGTATTGAAAAAACCAAAATCCGTTTTTCTGACAATACCAAATTCATGCCTGAACAAGAAACCGTATTGCAAACGTTGCACAAAGACGTACAACAATTATTGACTCTAAGTCAAGTATTACATCAACCCGTACGTTTGCAGATTATTGGCAATACTGATGGGCGCGGCTCGAAAATCAGTAATCAACAACTCTGTCAGCAACGGGCTCAAGTGGTACTCAATTGGCTACACCGTCATGGGATAGAAAAAGACAATCTGATGGTCATCCCCCCGCCTTTTATACGTTTTGGTGAAAACGCATTGAATCCAAGCGATAGAAATGTCACTTTTCAAATCAATATAATGGCTATGGCGAAAACGGGAATAACAATTCGTGTCAATGAATAACGTAAACTTCTGGCGAAGTTAAGTTTTAACTAATGAATTTTGGAGTCCAAACTTTAGTTTGGCGCGTCCAAGATAAATCTTGGACTCCTGTCAACTTCAAGCTATCCGTTTATTTCAGAAAGAAGTTGTACTAAATCTTCAAGATTGGTTTATTGAAAAACTGTCTGAATCCGAATTTTCAGGATTTTAGAATTTTAATAACATTTTTTTAAATTATTATATGCTATTATATGTTATAAATCGTGATTGGTAACTACTTAGCCCCAACGGGGCGAATTATTATAGCCTGGGGCAACGCCCCAGGTGCAGGTGTTTATGATTTAAAGCCCTTTCTGCACCTGGTGGGCTTGTTCGTTGTTCCCAGGGCGTTGCCCTGGGCTTTAATAAAGCGCCCTTTCAGGGCTGGTTCGTTGTTCCCAGGGCGTTGCCCTGGGCTTTAATAAAGCGCCCGGAAAGGGCTGGTTCGTTGTTCCCAGGGCGTTGCCCTGGGCTTTAATAAAGCGCCCGGAAAGGGCTGGTTC
>QNER01001114.1 GCA_003646175.1 Candidatus Parabeggiatoa sp. nov. 1 | reverse complement strand
TTGTTGTGGCAGGGAAACAGGTGATTTTGTTTGGGATGTAAGTGAAAGGGGATCGCTCCAAGGGAATTCACAACGCGGTTTTTTCGTGCCAGGTTCGCCTAAAACGAATGATAATTCACCATGCTGTATCAATCCGCCTGGTCCATAAAGGAGCTGTACTTGCTTGTTTAGTACAGCTGATTGACGGATTTGACGGATTTTTTTATGAGGTTGATTGGATGAATCATTATTGCGCTGTACTTGATTGTTGTATCAATCCGAACAATCCGGAAAGAAGCTGTACTTACCACGCGGTTTTTTAGTGCCAGGTTCGCCTGAAACGAATGATAATTCACCATGTTGTATACCACTCTGATTTGAAATTGCAGAAGCGGTCAATGGGCGGGAAGCGTTAGACAAGACGACTAAATGGCAACCATATTTGATGTTGTTAGATTTAATCATGCCTGATATAAACGGTTTTGAGATTATCCGTCAAATTCGACAAACACCCGATTTGAAAGACATGATTGTCATTGTTGTGTCAGCAACCGCCTTTCCAAAGACGCGCCAAGAGATTTTAGCGGCAGGTTGTGATGATTTTATTGCTAAGCCACTTCAACTGAATACGCTTTTGCAATCTTTACAAACGTTTCTCGCACTAGAATGGATTTATGAGGAAACAGCGGAAACCCAGTCGCAATTGACTGATGATGAAACATTACCATTGATTATGCCCGCGCGAGAAGAATTGGTAGCGTTGCTGGAATTAGCAGAAATCGGATGTATTACCGGTATTCAAGAAACGTTCATTGACAAAGAACATGAACCACAGATAAATATTTTGGCAGGAGTCCAAACTTTAGTTTGGAAGAAAGAGCCAAGACAAACTTTAGACTCCTTAAAACTTCAAGTTTTTGAATCCAATTTTTGTAGGGTTGGTAACGTCTTTTGGTTGCCCGCCTTAAGCTTAAAGGGCCTTCACGTTTTTGAATCCAATTTTTGTAGGGTGGGTAACGTCTTTTTGTTGCCCACCATTTAAGCTTAAAGGGCCTTCAATTTTTTGAATCCCATTTTTGTAGGGTGGGTAACGTCTTTTTGTTGCCCACCCTACGAGCGCAAAAAATGGTGGGCAAGCGGGCGAGAATATTTGGGACAATGTTTGAGAAAGTAGCGACAGCGATCCCACCCTACGAGACTGATAATTAAGACGAATTTCATTGCGGGGAAAGAACAAGCCGGTTCATGATTGAGAAATCCATTTTTATAAATCCTTTCTTATATTATATACAATCTTTGTAGTTATAGTTAAGGCAACCGATAAACCGCCCAACGCAGTTTACCCTCACGTACCAGCAACCCTTTTTGGTACATTTTTCTCAACAAATAAGAAGTTCTAGATAGATTAGAATTCAGCAATTGTCGGCACTGGCTATTATTAATACTGCCATGCTTGCATACATAAGTCAGAATCTTGTCTTCATCGTTCTCCTCTCTTTGAACTATTTGAACAACGGAAGATTCAATAGAAGTTCCATTTCTGAAGTAAACAAAATGTAGGTGATGGGTTTGGATGGGGGTGCTGCCACTTTTAATCAACGCGTGTTCAATAATATTCTTTAATTCTCGTATATTGCCGGGAAAGTGATAATTTTCCAATCTCGCTTGGGCTTGCGGTGTTAACGTGGTGATCTTATGTCCCATTTCCTTCGCAAAAACAGACAGAAAATGTTTTACCAATAGTGCAATATCTTCCTTGCGCTCACGCAGTGGGGGAACGGTAACCGTATAACTCGCTAACCGAAAATAGAGATCCTGACGAAACAGCCCGGCTGTCACCTTTGCCAATAAGTCAGCATTAGTGGCTGCAATAATGCGGACATCCAGCTGTTTGCTTTGTTCACCCCCTATTGGCGTTACTAACCCGTCTTCTAGGGTACGCAATAGTTTAGCTTGCAGTGGTAGCGGCATATCGCCTATTTCATCTAAAAACAAGCTACCGCTTTGAGCCTGCTCAAAATAACCTTTGCGACTATTTAAGGCACCGGTAAAAGCCCCCTTCACATGTCCAAAAAAACTGGATTCCGCTAATTGCTCAGGAATAGCAGAGCAATTGACGGGAATAAAGGAGCCTTTAGCCCGAATCCCGCCAAAATGAATAGCCCGAGCGATCAGTTCTTTGCCGGTGCCACTTTCCCCCAAGATTAGCACACTGGTTTTGTCGACTTTTTGGAGGGGGCGAATATCCGTAATCACTTTTTTCATGGCTTGGCTTTTACCAACAAAAGCAGATAAGCCCCAGCGTTCCGCTTCTTCCTGAGAAATAGTGGACAATTTATCTGATACTGTGGAGAGTGCCTCTTCTGCTTGTTCCCGACGGACTATTTCCTGCTTAAGTTGTTTGTTGAGCTGGGTTAACTCAGCATTTTTTTGTGCCAACTGTTGTTGCTGATGGCGAAGCGTAAGATGAGTATTGATTCGTGCCAGTGCTTCTTCATGCTCAAATGGCTTGGTAATATAATCCACACCACCAACGGCAAAACCTTTAACTTTATCAACTGTTTCTGTCGCAGCGGTTATAAAAATAACCGGGACATCCTGAAGTGCAGTATTCTGTTTCAAAAGATGGCAGGTTTCAAAGCCGTCAATTCCCGGCATTTTGATATCCAGAAGAATAATGTCTGGAATCATTTTCTGTGTTATTTCAATCGCTTTTTCACCACTTAAAGCGACTGAGATATTGAGATTGGCATTTTTTAGATGATCAACTAAAACATCTAAGTTTTCTGGTGTCTCATCAACAACGAGAATAGAAGCGGTTTTTGGTTTTATTAGATTCATATACTCACAAGTTCATTGGAAATGGGAAATTGGGAATAGCTCATTAATTATTATTTAAACTTCTAATTCCCAATTCCTCAATCACCAAAAACATCGCGTTTTACCACAGGTGGAGCCTGTGGCTATTCACATTCAACCCCACCCTTCGGCAAGCTCAGGGAACACGGGGTTGATGCGTTATACACCTTTACCACAGGTTTCACCTGTGGCTATTCATATTTTACTTCTTTGGGGTATCGTTCGCGGGAAAATAGAAATGCGCCCGGTATCAAGTATATCTTAAAGTGATACTATCGCAATCGATACGCGATAGCATCACGACTTGAATACTTTTTTTCCG
>QNER01001113.1 GCA_003646175.1 Candidatus Parabeggiatoa sp. nov. 1 | reverse complement strand
TTGCATACTTTGATTAAAAAGTATATCAATGCGAACATTTTGCAAGCCCACTCAGGAAAAGAAGCCTTAAGAATTCTTCTAAAAAACATGGTGGATTTGATTATTCTTGATGTGCAAATGCCGGAAATGGATGGTTTTGAAACAGCAAAGGTTATTCAATCGCGTCCCAAAACCCAACATATTCCTATTGTTTTTCTGACGGCAGCTTATAAAGCTGAGGAATTCCAGCAAAAAGGGTTTGAGATTGGAGGAGTTGACTATCTCACTAAACCGATTGATGCCCCTCTATTAATCAACCGAATTAAGTCTTATGTGCGTTTTATTGAACAAGATCGCCAGTACAAAATTGATTTGGAACGCACCGTTGCCGAACGTACCGCCGAACTTTTAACAGCACACAACGAATTGGAACGCCGAGTAGAGGAACGCACCGCCGAACTGTGGGAAGCTAAAAACCAAGCTGAACAAGCACAAAAAATCGCTGAACAGGCACAAAAGACTGCCGAAGAGGCTAACCTCGCTAAAAGTCGGTTTTTAGCGAATATGAGTCATGAACTGCGTACCCCTTTAAATGCCATCATGGGTTATAGCGACATATTACAGGAGGAAGCTGAAGAATTAGGGCACGAATATTGTATTCCAGATTTGCAAAGCATCCATGCGGCTGGCAAGCATTTATTGGGACTTATCGATGATGTGTTAGATATTTCCAAAATTGAAGCTGGTAAGATCAATTCATGTCTGGAAACTTGTGATCTAACAACGCTTCTCAATGAAGTGGTTTACGCTGCTCAGTCCCTTGCGGAAAAAAAGGCTAATGTTCTGAAAAGAGTCTTTGATGACAACTTGGGCAATATGCATACTGATATCACCAAATTGCGCCAGATGCTTTTGAATTTACTGAACAATGCGACTAAATTTACTGAGCAGGGCGTTATTCGTTTTGAGGTTAAACGCGATGGTGAGTGGGTGAGTTTTTGCGTCGCGGATAATGGTATCGGCATGACTGAGGAACAGCAAAAAAAACTGTTTCAACCTTTTATGCAAGCGGATTCTTCTCCCACTCGTCGCTATGGGGGTACTGGCTTAGGTTTAGCGATTACCAAACGATTTGCCCAAATGATAGGTGGCACTGTTTGGGTAGAAAGTGAATTTGGTCAAGGCAGTACTTTCATGCTCTCTCTACCAGCCGAAGCCAAACCACTGGCACCTGAACCAGATGTTGAACTTGAACCTGATGATTTGTTGAAAGGGGATGGGATTGTCCTTGTGATTGATGATGACGTTAATGTGTGTCAGATGCTTAAAAATGATCTGAGTCAACGGGGTTATGCGGTAGCCGTGGCTGCTGATGAAAATGAAGGTACCCAACTGGCTTATAAGTTACGTCCTGATGCCATTCTTCTCAATGTCCGGATGTCTAATAAGAAAGGATGGCAGATATTATCAACGCTGAAAAATGACTCACTTTTAGCACAATTACCCGTCATTTTAATCGCTATGGCAGGAGAACAACAGAAAGGCTATGCTATGGGGGCGACAGACTGCATTGACAAAACGATGGTGCATAGTCAATTAGCGACTATTTTAGAGAAATACCATATTGGTGAGGATTCAAACAATTCAGTCATGGTCATTGAGGATGAGGAAATTTACCGCCGAAGCCTTACCGAGAGGCTTAAACTTCAAGGCTGGCAGGTTTTCCAAGCCGAAAATGGACAAGTGGCCTTAGAGCATCTTAATCATAAGAAACCGACTTTAATTTTGCTAGATTTGACTATGCCAGTGATGGATGGATTTGAATTTTTGGCCCGTCTGCAAGAAAACCCAAAATGGCGTTCAACGCCAGTGATTGTCATGACAGCCAAAAATATCTGTGCTGAAGAGCAGGCGTATTTGAATCAGCATGTAGAAACGGTCTTTCAAAAAGACGCTTACAACCAAGATGATTTGACTTTGCAGATTCATCAATTGATTGCTCAATCAACTTCGCACAAACAGGATGAGGAAACACCAGATAACTACAAGGATTACTTATAAGAAAGGATTTCATTGCTAAGCGGCTGTATGCGGGTGGAAAGTAAGTAGTTCGTAGCCACCCAACGTCTTTTTGTTGCCCACCATCAGTTGCCGGCCCCAAAATATGTCACACCATCAGTTCGTAGCCACCCAACGTCTTTTTGTTGCCCACCAAAATATGTCACACCATCAGTTCGTAGCCCACCGAACGTATTTTTGTTGCCCACCATCAGTTGCCGGCCCCAAAATATGTCACACCAGGTGGGCTACACTTCTACATCAAAATGGAGTCGCGCTCGTCTGAACCTTTATTAATACTTTCTAACGCCCAGAGCAATTTATCCACATAGACTTCTTGTTGTTCCATTAAACCGTTGATTTTTTAGCTTTTCGTTGCAAAGCGGATGCACTGCCCACCGCGACACCCAGCGGCGTATTGAGTTCATGGGCAAAACCAGCTACCATTGTGTAGGGGGCCGGCAAGGTCTTTTTCTTGCCCACCGCTTAAGGTGGGCTGTTTGTAGGGGCAATCCTTTATGGTTGCCCTTATGTCATTTCTTGATTTGAATCAATCACAGAAAATGACCCCAGTTGCAACCAGATTAGCTCCCCATTTTTCTCACTTTAAAAAGACGGCCCTTAATTTTGGTATTTGGCAGGCGTTTTAATACATTATGGGCTATCGTTCTGTCTAATGCCACATAAGAAAAGAATTCAAAAATATCGATTTTACCGACTTTATCCCCGACAATACCAATATCACCCGTTAACGCACCTAAAATATCTCCAGGGCGTATCTTGCTCTTTTTGCCACCATCAATACACACAGTAATCATTGGAGGTAGGGATGGGGAACCGTTATCATCCAGTGAATCTAGGACATCGCGGCTGCAAGGTTGGTTTTGAACTTGCTCTATGGCATTTAATTTGTGCTGTTCGGAGATCGTATACAAGCTGAGTGCCAAGCCTTTTTTGCCAGCACGGCCTGTTCTACCGATACGATGGATATGAATTTTCGGCTCACTAGGCAATTCATAATTTATAACCACTTGTAAATCATCAATATCCAGTCCACGAGCAGCCACATCAGTCGCCACTAGAATAGAACAGCTTTTGTTGGCAAATCTAAGTAAGACTTGATCA
>QNER01001112.1 GCA_003646175.1 Candidatus Parabeggiatoa sp. nov. 1 | reverse complement strand
TATCGCCAAAAAAGCGATAGCATCACGAAATACTTCCAGTGCGATTGTTTGAGTGATACTATCGCCAAAAAAGCGATAGCATCACCAAATACTTCCAGTGCGATTGTTTGAGTGATACTATCGCCAAAAAAGCGATAGCATCACGAAATACTTCCAGTGCGATTGTTTGAGTGATACTATCGCAAAAACAGCGATAGCATCACGAAATCAGGAGGAAACATTTAATATGTTAGGCAGCCTCATTTCCATTATGGAGGGTTTTAACACCGCTCACGATTCCTACAAAATAATCAGCGGCGTTATCAAGGGTAATAAGAACGAAACCACCCAATATCTTGAACAAATGAATAACAATCTTGCCGAAATGAATAACAATCTTGCCGGCATCAAACACCAATTTGAGCGGCTGACGGATCATATTTTGTACACGCCCACGCTGCAAAGTGTGCAAGATGTCACCCAATCTCGGCAGCAAACCATAGACGATTTACGGGAAGTACGGGCCTCCTTGGAGCCGGTGCAACGCGCTATTGGCGAAGAAATCTTATCCACGGCAATAATTGCAACGCCCGATAAAATGCAAACCGCGTTTGTAAAAAATCCATGGGAAGTGTTAGTCGATATTCGCCCGGTGAATTTGGCGACACAACCTAAGAATCCCGCTATGGTACCGATAATATTTAATCATGGTGGGGTGTACTATATTGGTTAGCAAATGCGCGGTAGTTTAGTGCCCACATTTGATTGTCAGTACGATGAATTATGGGTGCCAGCCTCAGCGTTAGGCAGTTCATCACTTTTTGATGATGAGAAAACACCGGTGATTGTGGTTGCTAAAAAATCATGGTTTAAGCCATGGGGATCACAGGGAGACTATCAAACCATCAGTGCTGCAATTGAAATGGCTGAAGCGGGAAGTCGTATTTTAGTTAAACCCGGCGTTTACCAAGAAAGTTTAGTCATAGATAAGCCGTTGCAGATTATCGGTGATGGGGCAGTGGCGGATATCGTGGTTGAAAGTTGGGAGGGACATTGTATTTGGATGAATACGAATCATGCGTTGGTGCGTGGGCTGACTTTGCTGTGTCGTGCCAGTGTAAATGTTCAAAAAGTCGCCGTATATATTCCACAGGGACAATTAACATTAGAACATTGTGACATTACTTCAGATTCGTTGGCTTGTGTCGCTATTCATGGCAGCGAAACGGAGGGGATTGTCAGTCATTGTCAAATTCACGACAGTAAAGGAGGCATCGGTGTTTTTGTTTTTGACAACGGCACTGGGCGAATTGAAAATTGTGACATCTTTGGGAATGCGGTTGCAGGGATACAAATCAGCGAAGGTGGCAATCTGATTGTCCAGCATTGTCAAATTCACGATAGCAAAGAAGGCGGCGGTGTTTTTGTTTATGAAAACGGCACTGGGCGAATTGAAAACTGTGACATTTTTGGAAATGCTAATGTCGGGATAGCAATCAGCGAAGGTGGCAATCCGATTGTCCAGCATTGTCAAATTCACGATAGCAAAGAAGGCGGCGGTGTTTTTGTTAATGACAACGGCACCGGGCGAATTGAAAACTGTGACATTTTTGGAAATGCTAAGACAGGGATAGAAATCAAGACAGGTGGCAATCCGATTGTCCAGAACTGTACCATTAAGCAGAATGGTTACGAAGCGGTGTATGTGTATGATGGTGGCGCGGGCACGATAGAAAACTGCGATTTGCGAGACAACGCTGAAGGTGCGTGGGATATTGAGTCTGGTTGTCAGGTGCGCCGCAGTGGGAATAAAGAATAGAGTCGGTTTGCGGCAGGCGTACAACTTCTTTTAGGATTAAACGGATTGATTCGGGGACAGATTAAAGCCACTCGTGCAAATTAACCTTGCACTCCATCGCCTTGGTTCGTGCTGAAAACCAGAAAACTCAGTTTGTAACAGTGTTCAGTATAATTAATCAAGCCCTATCCGTTTTTTTCGCGTATCCGTTGTACTTACTTTACTGATGTTACGCACACAGCTTCGACAAAGTCACAGTTTGTGCAATAAAGCGGAAAGTTCCATACCATGATGATGTTTGGTGAAAGGGTTTGCGCAAGCCCCCCTTCGCTGCGGATCTCCCATACAATATATAATAATATGTAGGGGCAATCCTTTATGGTTGCCCGGGGTCATAGCGTTAAAAAGCATCGGTTGATGGGGCGCATTTGCAGTTTTCCCGCTATAAATTGGATTGTACCAGAATCGAAATTCAAAACCTTAACGACAGGGATTGTATATAATAAAGGATTGGTTGGTGAATGATGCTAGGTGTCGAGCTAATCCTCGTCAATAATGACTGCGAAATTAAGGATTTGGGATTTCAATTCTGGCACAATCCAATCCCTTATTATATACAATCCTTGTAGTTAAGGTTTTGGATTTTAATTGAGTCTGGTTGTCAAGTGCGCCGCAGTGGGAATAAAGAATAGAGTCGGTTTGCGGCAGGCGTACACAATAACGACAAGGATTGTTTATAAAAAAGGATTGGCTCAATAAACCATCAAAGTTTTTCATACTGGTGCTTCATGTGGTTTTAAATCCTTTCTTATATACAATCCTTGTCGTTGTTGTTTTGGGTTTATCGTTGATAGTGACGGAAATATACGTCGCTGTCACTTCATCAAAGCGCCAATCGGCATTTACACCGGAGACATTAAGGCGGTTCTAAAAGCACGTCTTTGTCCGAATCAGTATTGTGATTGCCATATTGGTTATGTCCATCTCATTAACGAAGGGCTTTATGAGATATTTGGCGAAGGTGTTTTGGAACGCATACCCACGGCACCGATTATTCAATCTGTCTGAATCATAATTTTCTTCAATTTCGTTTATTTCGTCAATTCGTTGTGCTTAACTTACAACCAATTTCCAATCAACAAAAACGGTGCCCAATACGCGGGATGGCGAAATTTCCGCTGTTTCGCGAGTTGGTTTTGAGCATTTTGGAGTGCTTGTGCTTTAGACAAAGCCGAGTTTTGCAGTTGTAGGTCAAATTCGGCGATGCGTAAAACACAATTTTAGTTCCAGGGGCGTTGCCCCTGGCTATATTAAGTTCGCCCCTTTGGGGCTTTAAAACCTTTAAAAATTTGTAACTACTCAGCCCCAACGGGGCGAATTATTATAGCC
>QNER01001111.1 GCA_003646175.1 Candidatus Parabeggiatoa sp. nov. 1 | reverse complement strand
TGCGCCAATTTCTACAAGAGCAATTACCAGCGTATATGGTACCGTCCGCGTTTGTGATGTTAGAAGCCATACCTTTAACGCCCAATGGCAAGGTAGATCGTCGTGCTCTTTCTGAGTTCTCAGTGAAAAGTTTAAAGCTTTCAACGGATACTTTTGTAGCACCTAGAACCCCAGAAGAAAAACTGTTGGCAAATATATGGGCCTCTGTTTTAGGAATAGAACAAGTAAGCATTCACGATAGTTTCTTTGAACTTGGAGGCCATTCTTTGCTTGCCACGCAACTCATGTTACGAATATGTGAAACCTTCTTGGTCGATATCCCATTGCATCACCTATTTCAGTCACCCACCGTTGCAGGGATTGCCAAAATTATTGATACGAGCCGTCAAGCGAAAATTGTTGACACGAAGACTATTATCGATTTGAATGCCGAGGCAGTCTTGGATATCACTATTCAACCCCCTAAGATTTCGGTTGACGTTTTTGCAAAGCCTAGTTCTATCTTCTTGACGGGAGCAACTGGCTTTTTGGGTACTTATTTACTTTATGATCTCCTAATGCAAACGAGGGCGAACATCTATTGCTTAATCCGTTCTTCTAGTGTTGCTGAAGGCAAACAAAGGCTAGAAAGTACGCTGGAATCTTATTCTCTCTGGAATGAAACTTTCCATTCCCGAATCATTCCAATTATCGGTGATCTGTCTGAACCATTGTTAGGGATACCCGAACCACAGTTTCGTCATCTTGCTAATCAAATCGAAATTATTTATCACAATGGTGCATGGGTTAATCATATTTACCCATACTCGGTACTGAAAGCAGCTAATGTTCTCGGTACGCAGGAAGTTCTGAGATTGGCTAGCCAAATCAAACCCAAACCGGTGCATTTTATCTCAACCACCGGGGTACTCTTTTCTTCCGCTAATGTAGATACTGATACTCAGATCAAGATAGTGAGAGAATCCGATTTTCTGGATGCGAGTCAAGTCATTGAGAGTGGTTACGTTCAGAGTAAATGGGTGGCCGAAAATTTAGTGAGAGAGGCGGGGCTTCGAGGGCTTCCAGTCTGTATCTACCGACCGACTAGAATAGGGGGGGATAGCCAAACAGGAATATCTAATCCCAATGATTTTCTCAATCTAGCCATCAAGGGCTACATTCAACTGGGAAAGGTACCCATTTTGGATGATAAGAAAGAAAACATAATCCCGGTGGATTATGCAAGCCGTGCTATTATTCATATCTCGCAACAAACTGACTTGTTAGGAAAAACTTTTCATTTGGTTAATCCCCGTCCTATCCTATTAAGTGATTTGGTTAATTGGATTCGTTCTTTGGGCTATTCACTTGAGGAAACGGCATACGAGCAGTGGCGAACTGAACTGAACCATCATCAGGAAAATGTTTTGTATCCGTTTTTGTCTCTATTTCCTCAAGACAAGTCTTCTGATAAAAAATTACCCAGAACCAAAGTCCCACAATTTGATAGCCAGAATACCCTTGAAGGACTAAGCACTGACATTGTTTGTCCCGTCGTTGATACTGAGTTATTTGGTATCTACTTTTCATATTTTTGGAGTAGCGGTTTTTTAGCTCGCCCATCTGGGCAAAAAACCAGCATCCAACCAGATTTAATAAATGGTGTAAAGGAGATTTGATTATGCAAGAAGTTAAACTGACTCCAGCGCAACGGAGTCATATGGAAGCCCTTATTGCCCGTTATACTCAGCGTACCCAAAAATCAAAGCAATACCAACAAACTTATCATTTGCCTCTTGCCGATTTTAGAGGGATATCCATATTTCGTATGGAAACCAAAGAAATGTGCTATCCCATTATTGGCCAGTCCTCTCGGGGTTCTAAAATTTGGGACCTTGATGGAAATGAATACGTTGATTTCTCAATGGGTTTTGGCGTTAATTTGTTGGGCCATCAACCTGACTTCATTACGGCTGCGCTGGAAGAACAGTTAAAACAGGGTATACAGCTAGGGCCACAATCGGACCTTGCTGGCGAAGTGGCCGAGTTAATCGGTGAACTGACGGGTATGCCACGCGTGACTTTTTGTAATTCAGGCACCGAGGCAGTGATGACAGCAGTGCGTATCGCGCGTGCTGCAACGGGTCGTGAAAAAATGGCTTTATTTGCTAACTCTTATCATGGTCACTCTGACACTACGTTGGTGGTTCCGGGTGAGAATTTTAGGGGAACTTCTTTACAACCGGGGGTCTTAAAAAAGACGGTAGAAGAAAGTTTGGTTTTACCTTATGGTACGCCCGAAGCCCTAAGCACTATAAAGGCGCACGCTCATGAATTGGCAGCGGTGCTGGTTGAACCGGTGCAATCCCGCAATCCTACTTTACAGCCCAAAGAGTTTCTCCATGAACTGAGAGAAATAACGACAGCATCAGGTATAGCCTTAATTTTCGATGAAGTTCTGACGGGGTTTCGCGCTCATTTAGGTGGCATACAAGCTTTGTTTGGGGTGGAGGCGGATATTGTCACTTATGGCAAAATAGTAGGTGGAGGGATGCCAATAGGTCTTGTGACTGGCAGGGCTAATTACATGGACCGAATTGATGGTGGTATGTGGCAGTACGGGGATGCGTCATATCCTCAAGTCAAACGGACTTTTTACGCAGGTACTTTCTGTAAACATCCATTGTCAATGGTGGTAGCTCGTGCCGTACTCAAACATTTAAAACAGCAAGGGCCAATCTTACAAGAACGGTTGAATGAGCGCACCTCACGGTTAGCCAACCAGCTCAATGCGTATTTTAAACAAAATGAGTTACCCATTCGGATGGTGCATTTTGCATCAGGCTTCGGTTTTTTTCATCCTAGGACTGAGGGCAAGATATTTGAGAAACGGGTTCCATTGGAAATGGAGTTACTCTACTATCATCTCGTTGAAAAAGGCTTTTATATATGGGAAGGGCGGACTTGTTTTTTATCAACAGCGCACACCGATGAAGAACTTGAACGTTACATTAATGCGGTAAAAGAAAGTATTGAAGAACTACAGGCGGGCGGTTTTTCTTTTTCGGCTAAATAAACTAGTACAGCAATCACTAAGTTCGCATAAGACTTTTTTAGATTGCTTTGCCCCTGAAAGGGGCTGACATACCAGCCTAGGGCAACGCCCTAGGATTTATGGGTTTAGAATTTCAGCCCTG
>QNER01001110.1 GCA_003646175.1 Candidatus Parabeggiatoa sp. nov. 1 | reverse complement strand
TTAGCCCATGAACAAGGCGTTACTCAACAGTTCAATGAATTGATTGATGTCGCGGTTGCTGAGAAAGATCATGCGACTCACAATCAACTACAAGGATTGTTTATAAGAAAGGATAAAAACCAATAACTACAAGGATTGTTTATAAGAAAAGATAAAAACCAATAACTACAAGAATTGTTTATAATAAACAATAAAAACCAATAACTACAAGGATTGTTTATAAGAAAGGATAAACCAATACGCCGCTTTAACCCGAAGTTGTTATTAATTGTTGTTTATTCTTTCATAAATAAACCTTGCAGTTATTATTAATACCTGTTAAGCCTTTGTTATATACCATCCTTGTCGTTATTGATTACTTTAGTTTGGCAGACTAACTCAATTCCCGACAAGATCGATACAAATCCTTCCAACCACTCCGCTCTTTCACCACCGTTTCCAAATACTCCCGCCACACGATATTGTCTTGTACCGGATCTTTTATCACCGCACCGATTAAACTAGATGCTAAATCAGCCGAGTTTAACGTACCGTCCCCAAAATGGGCTGCTAAACTCATGCCACTACCCACCACTGAAATTGCTTCGGCGGTACTCAGTGTGCCGGTGGGGGACTTAAGTTTGGTTTTGCCATTTTCGGTGACACCGTTGCGTAACTCTCTGAAAATAGTGACAACGCGGCGGATTTCTGCCAAAGCGGGTGGCTCTGCTGGTAATTCTAGGGATCGCCCTAACTCTTTGACACGCTTATCAACAATTTGGACTTCTTCATCTAAATTCACTGGCAATGGTAGCACGACAGTGTTAAAGCGACGTTTCAACGCACTCGATAATTCATTCACGCCTTTATCCCGATTGTTGGCGGTGGCGATGATATTGAAACCCTTTTGTGCTTGAATTTCCTCACTTAATTCGGGAATTGGCAACAATTTTTCAGATAGCACGGTAATTAACGTGTCTTGCACATCGGCCGGAATTCTAGTCAATTCTTCCACCCGGACAATTTTGCCCAGTTCCATCCCCCGCATCAGCGGACTGGGAACAACCGCTTCCATTGAGGGGCCTTTTGATAATAGGCGGGCATAATTCCAGCCATAACGGATCGCTTCTTCGCTAGTGCCAGCCGTGCCTTGAATGAGTAACGTTGAATTACCAGAAACCGCTGCCGTTAAATGTTCAGATACCCACGATTTTGCCGTGCCCGGCACCCCATAAAGCAATAAAGCTCTGTCGGTGGTAAGGGTGGCAACGGCAATTTCAATCAGTCGCCGATTGCCGATATATTTGGAACTGACGACAAAACCATTTTCTAGCTTACCGCCTAGCAAATAGGTGGTAACCGCCCAAGGAGATAAAACCCAGTTGGGGGGACGATAGCGGCTATCGACTTTTTTCAGCGCGTCCAACTCCTCAGCAAATAGTTGTTCCGCGTGTTCTCGTAACACAGTACTCATTGAGCAAACTCCTTAGTCATTTGGTAGCGAAAACGGTGCACTTCAAGCAACGGATGCTATCCCTTCTTAGGGATAGTATCCGTAAAAAAGCGACGGATGCTATCCCTTCTTAGGGATAGTATCCGTTAACTTTGATGAACTCAGGTAAAATTAATGTGAATAAAAGACTTGTTTAGCTTATTTCAGTCGCTTTGCCGCTCTGCCACCGATACGTCTTGATTCGGCGATGGAGAGCGGCTTGTGCCAAGATAAAACCAAAAACCCATCACCGAGCCGGTGCGCCGTTATTTTGTTGGCGCTCGCTTTGTAATACTTGACGCTCATCGAGTGTTTTGGTGAGGGCTTTGGCATTCTCAATCCTTCTTTTATCAAGACATGAAATAATCAATCTCAAGTGGCGTTTCGTTGTCTTGAATACAAGCGGTTTCCGCCGCGGCGATAAGTGGGGATGTCATCGCCAGCGATAGTAGGAGATAAGTGTTTTTCACAGGCTCGTACAAGGTTCGCCTGAAACGAATGAGACTCTTGCTGTTTTTCGTACCAGGTTCGCCTGAAACGAATGAGACTCCGCCTGAAGTGCTTTGATTTGATTAGGTTTGAGATTTTACCCCGATTTTGAAAATCGCCTGAAAACCTTGTACAGCGTTATCCTTCGTTTCAGGCGAACCTTGTACGAAAAGGCCACGTTATCCTTCGTTTCAGGCGAACCTTGTACAAAAAAATGGCGTGATTTCTCAGGAGTACAAGGCGAACCTTGTACGAAAAAACGGCGCGATTTCTCAGGAGTACAAGGCGAACCTTGTACGAAAAACGGCGTGATGATTGAAATGTGACATTGTCAAGTTAAGTAAGTGCCATTAGTATATCCCCTATTTGTTACACCTTCAATCCATACACATTAACAGGTGCGTGGGACGCACCCGAAGCTTACTCGTCGTGCCGAAGCTGTGCCGTCCTTAATTGACTTCTATCACTTCTATAACCCAGGTGGAATTTTTCCATCCAGTATGGCAGTTAGAAGCAGAATATCCAGGTGTAGTGCTCACCCAAATCCCTATCGTATGTGAACCGGCCGCAACACCTGAGCAATAACCTACAACTGTATGACTACTGAAAGTCTGTTCATGACGATGAGCGTAATCGTCATAAACTAAAGCTTGATTAGGGCAAGAACGACCATCAACACGAATTTCCCAACGACAAGCTTTAGCACTTCCTAGTGTAGCTAAATTATCAGTGTAGTTTATGCGAATTTTAGTATGTGTTTTTGCTTTAGTAAAACGTAAAACACGACTCTTAATTTGACCGACATCTGTTCCGTCAACGGGACCGTTACCAGTGGCGTATGCAATTGTTCTAATCAAATTACCCGCCACATCCAACTTCGCCCCCGGGCTCGTCGTCCCAATGCCAACATTCCCATTCTCCGAAACACTAACCGCTTCCGTCAACTTCGCCACCTTTTCCGTTTTGGCATCGGTATACGCTTTGGCGGCTCGTTCAGCTTGGCTGGCTTTGGTATTGGCGTAAGCTTTTGTTAAAGCTGTGCTTTGTTCCAAAGCTTGGGTTAATTGATCCAACCGAGTGACCAATTTATCCACAGTCGCCTTCAACTGTTGCTTTTCTTCCCGCAACTGTTGAATCTCCTGTTTGTACTCCCTTTGTAACGCTGCCCGATCTTCTCCAGCATCAACAATGGCTTGGGCATTATCAATCACATAGCCTTCC
>QNER01001109.1 GCA_003646175.1 Candidatus Parabeggiatoa sp. nov. 1 | reverse complement strand
GCGTATAACGGGAGCTATAAGGCCGAAATCGATGGCGTAGGCAATTTAGATAGAGAGCATTTTGAGATGACAATGGGAATTATCCATTTACGCTGGTACGGTTTTGAACCGCATCAAGTTGTTACAAACGGCTCCAAAAAAACTCACGAACTGGCTAAATTATTCCAGCCGGAAACGTGGTATGGCGTAAGGAATTAAGTCCCAAAGAGGCGAAATTAATATAGCCAGGGGCAACGCCCTTGGCTTACTTACAAAGGTAGAACGAATGAGAAACGACCGAAAACAAAGCATTGTTCAAGGGGCCCAAGCACTTTTTGCCCTACCGAATTTTTGTATTCTTGACACCGAAACGACCGGCCTAGACGATAACGATGAAATTGTAGAAATCGCGCTTATTGATAAAAACGGAAACACGTTACTCAATCAACTGGTCAAGCCCACAAGACGGATTCCATCTGATGTGATCGGAATTCATGGTATCAACAACGATGAGGTAAAAAGTGCACCCTCTTTTAAAACAGTGTGGTCTCGTGTTGAACGAGTGTTAAAAAAGCAAAAAACGGCCATCGTTTATAACGCCAGTTTTGATATTAGGATGATTGAGCAATCGTGCGGAAAATATGATATTGAACCGAAGTTAGAACGGTTCACTTGGAAATGCGCGATGGAGACTTATGCCGAATTTTATGGTGAATGGAACGATTATTTTGGCGGGTGGAAATGGCAAAAATTGATCACCGCCACACGGTGGGCCGCCCACTATTTAGAGTGCGATCATTATGGAACTCACCGGGCGTTGAATGATTGTAGGAACACACTGTTGGTGTTACAGGCCCTCGCCCAATATGAGCCACAGCCAAAATGAATGCCTCAACTTATCACAAAAGCTGGTGCTGATTTTGATAAGGATGTGCCGTTTTAAAATGATTATGATATCATTATTGTATTATATTATTACGATAGTATTATGATGTTTTAACTATAATAATTATGATAGCATTATCATATTACAACCATGATTACATATGGTTACATTATGATAATGTCATGATGGGGCTATCATAGTATTATCATAATACTATGATAGCATTATGATAATACTATGATAGTGCCATGATAACACTATGATAGTGTTATCATCTTGTTGTTTTTTCATATAGGTGCTTATTTATGAGAAAAGCAGTCACAAAAGAAGCTGTTGACGCTGCTATAAAGCAGATAAAAAAGAATGGTGAACTGGTGACAATAGAACGGATACGAGCCATTACTGGCGGCAGTCCCAAAACGATTAGCAATATCCGAAACGCTATTAACGGTGATACTATAGGTGATAGTACATTACCGTTATTTGGCAACGTTGCCACTACTGGATTATCGTATCACAATGTTGAAAAACGAATGGAGACGATAATAACAAAACGGGTGAATAATATCGTAACGCAACAACTTAATACGATATTATTACGATTGGAAGGGGTTGAGGAAGCGAAAGAAAACCCACCGCTACAAAATCAATCGGATGATATTGAAGCATTAGGGGAAATGCGTGAATTGTGGCTTGATGCGTATGATTTGTTTTCTGTGGCAGAGCAAGAACTGGACACGGCCCAAGAACGCATCGCTGAATTGGAAAATGAGGACAGCGATCACACCGAAACAGGCCGGCGGGTGTTCAAAGACGAATTGGCCCGTGCGGTGCATTATTTGGTTATGACGGTGGAAATGTCTCAAACAGAAGTTGCCACCCTGCTAAAATTGTCAAATAGTGAAGTGTCCAAACTCAAAATCAAGGGCACGAAGTTGCATCAAAAGAAGAAGTAATTAACCAATTGGTCGTGGCCTCAGTGGCCATGACCGATTTTTTTCACTGAATTAAGGAAGAACTCTAATGTCATACAGCTGTACAATATGTGGAAAAGGTCCTGTGCTCAAAGGCCAAAATTGTCCGTTCTGTGGAATATGTGCGGAACTCGCAAAACCACCCTCTAACTATACATGTCCTGATTTAGAGAATGAAATATGTGCAAAATGTGGTAACGACGATGTAGAACCAACCTACTTATTTTTAGGAAAACCTTATTGCTGTTCATGTTTTGAACCTACGCTATATATGGATGAATACGGCGTATGGATGACCTGCGGTTTTGAAAAAAATATAAATGCGTCGGGGTATATTTATTATCGCGACGAAAAACCACTGAGTGACGACAATATTCAAACGCTGTCTGATCTTGGTATCTTTGTCGAAACTGTCGGCCAAAATCGCCGATTCTTTCGGCATGGGTGCCCCAAATAAGTCTGCTACTCGCGGTAAACCACCGGTAATATCACGGGTTTTGAAAGTCTCTTGTGGCAGACGTGCAATCACATCGCCAATATTCACCAAAGCACCCTCTTCTACATTAATAATCGATCGGGGCGGCAAAAAGTAAATCGCTGGCATATCCGTCCCGGCAATATTTAAATCATTACCTGCCTCATCAACTAACTGTACCAACGGGCGCATATCTTTGGCATGTGCCGGCCGCAGTTTTGGGTCGATGACCACAATACTGCTTAACCCGGTTTGTTCATCGACTTCCCGATTGACTGTGACACCTTCCTCCACACCGGTAAATCTCACCTGCCCGGCGACTTCGGTAATGACTGGAAACGTATGTGGGTCCCAACTGGCTACCCGCTGCCCGGCTTCAATCGCATCAAAATCGCTCACATTCAACATTGCCCCATAAGGCACCTTATAACGCTCACGTTCTAAACCAAATTCATCAAGAATATTCAATTCACCAGAACGTGAGACGGCCACCCATTTGATATGACCTTCTTCACTCTGTTGTGGTAACAGTTTGATATTTTCAAATTTAATGGTACCTTTCGATTTGACTTCAATATGATTGACAGCCACCGTTCTAGAGACGGCCCCACCAATGTGAAAAGTTCGCATCGTTAATTGCGTCCCCGGTTCACCGATAGACTGAGCGGCCACGACGCCCACCGCTTCACCACGGCCCACTAAATGGCCCCGCCCTAAGTCTCGCCCATAGCATTTGGCACAAAGACCATAGCGGGATTCACAGGTAATCGCGGAACGGACTGTTATTCGCTCAATCCCTTCTTGTTCAATCTGTTCTACCCAGTCTTCCGTCAGTAAGGTGCCGGCCTTGACGACCGGTTTAGTTTGT
>QNER01001108.1 GCA_003646175.1 Candidatus Parabeggiatoa sp. nov. 1 | reverse complement strand
TTAAACAATAATAAAACTCTGTGTAACTCTGTGTAACTCTGTGCCCTCTGTGTGTATATCCGAAATTCACTCTCCATGTTCTATGCCAACTCGAAACGAATTAAAAGAACTTGCTAAACTTCGCCTAGAAGAAGCGGAAACCCTTTTTAATGCTGGTTTATATGATGGCACTGTTTATATTTGCGGCTATGTCATTGAATTTGCATTAAAAGCGAGAATTTGTAAGTTATTGGATACAAATGAATATCCATCTTCTGGTAAACTCAAATCCGCTTATGCGGTTCATGATTTTGAGCAACTTCTTTTATTGTCAGGGCTTCAAAAAAAGATAAGTTTGGCTCATGCTGACTTGCATACTAATTGGTCTATAATAATACCATGGTCCCCGGAAATGAGATACCAACCCAAGGGAACTATTTCCAAAAACAAAGCCGAAGAAATACTGGATGCCGTGCGCGATAAACCTAATGGAGTCTACCGATGGATAATGAAATACTGGTAAAAGAATTCGGTAAAATGACCAGAATTCTCAAGCAAGAAAAAGGGCCGCTATCATTGTTAATGCTCAAAGCTTTTGATGCAGAGATGTTTGATTATTGGAATTTGATTGTCAGCACACCTGCGTATGATAATTTAACGTTAAAAATGGCGTTAACCGATTTAGTCGCGCTGTTTAATAACCACCTCAGCCAAGCTGTGTTGGAAACCATTACACGAACGATCATTTTAGAAACAAACCATCCTTTTGTAAAGGAAATCAATCAAGCCTTCAAGGTGACAAATACCGTAAAATATGTCTATTCATCTGTCATATCCGGTATTAATCTGGAAAAAGCGATTATTTTTGAGTCTCATCCTATTAAGCGAGTGTAGGGTGGGTAGAAGCTTCGCTATAACCCACCCTTCCTCTGTGTGGCTGATTTATGGTAGGTTGAACAAACCTATCGGGCTTTGAGCGGCATTCATTCCACCTGGCATGAACTCACAGCACGGTAGGTTTTCGTTATGAACGAACGCCAACCAACAGAAAACTTTCTCCGATTTGAAAGGAAAACCGACGCGCTAACCAAAGAGAACTACATGACTCACTTTTCACAATGATGCTGTTTTCGGCAAAAGCTTTGCTATCCTTCCACAAACTGATTTCGAGGTTTAAGTTTTTCTTCAAAAAACTTAAACCTCGAAAGGAGTTAAAAATGGTAACCTTTGAAGAATTTTCAAAAATAGCCGAACTTATTGAGAAAAAAGCTCCGTTGGAACAGGTGGTTTATGAGTATGGAAATTGGTACGATCGTGACGGGGAAAATTTTGCCAAAGTCGATGAAGAAAGTAACACTTTTGAAGTGAACAATCATTTTCAATTACGTTATTTGGGAAAAGGCTTGCAAGGGTTTGGTATTTTCAAAGATGATCCAACTTGGGGTCCATTATTTGATGACATCGAACCAAGACGAAATGCTCAGGTTATTTCGTCTTTGCTTATGTGGCTTTGGGATTCTAATATACTGAGATATTATTTTGGAGAAAAGCACCCGGTTCTTCATTGAAATGACAAAAAATATCTCGTGATGAAATTGCGCGTACAGAAGTGGTGGTGGCAGAAGCATTACGTGGGCGTTGTGATTTTGCTCTCAAAGCATCGCCATCTCAAGCACCGATGGCACATCAACAACTTTTGGAAACCCAAAAACTTTTATTACAGCAAAGAACATTATTGATGCACTTGATAGCCAATTAGAGTTACCCCTGATTGCGTTAATTGAAGCTATGTTGGTTATTCTATTAAAATAACCTAAATGTGTAAAAAAAGAGTTTATGAAGGAATGAACAATCTGGATAATCCTAAGCAAGCCATTGAATGTAATTCTTATGTAAATTAATTTGCTATATAAAATACGGTGTCAATTATGCAACAGTTTATTCTCAAGCTTGATGATCCGATGCTAGAAACAGCGTTGAGTTCAATTGCACAAGAAGACGGAAAAGAGATTACTGACGTAATCATGAACGCCATTACCTATTTTGTGACACACAAATTCTCTCACGTTAAAAAATTGGCTTCCTCTTTTTCGGAAAAAACCGCAATGACTCAGGAGAATTCCTTAGCATATCAAATGAGCCTGATGGCTTCTGATCCTCAAATTCAAAGTGAATTGGAACAAATTGAGAAAGAATTTTCTATGATGGACTCAGAGGGCTTGGAGAGAATATAATGGCTATTAAACGTGGTGAAATTTATTTTGTGGATTTGAATCCAGCCAAAGGTAGAGAAACTGCGGGTGCTAATCCACGTCCAGTGTTAGTTTTGTCTATTAATGCCATCAATAGTTTGCCCCTTGTCATCACGGTAGTGATTGGAACAAAAGGCGAAAATATTGCCAAGGACTATCCAACTAATGTTCGTGTTCTACCTTCAGACAGTGGATTACCAAAGGAAACCGTTTTTTTATGTTTTCAAATTCGTTCATTAGATCCCTCTCGGTTTTCCGCAAAGCCCGTTGGCAAACTGTCTGGAAAAATATTAGAGGAAATCGAAAATAAAGTTCGGTATTGTCTCGGCTTGTGAAGGATATATCTCGTACTAAGTACTAGCCAGCGTAACATGGGTACGTTGCCGAGCGTAGGGTTTCGCGATAGCGAAACCCACCATTCCTCCTAATCGGCTAATTTGCTAAGGATCGAAGAAAAATTAATTTCCCCCTTGGCTAGGTACAGTGCCCTTTAGGGTTTGGCGCTTCGCACCCCCGCTTTTAGACAACTGCTTTAGCTGTTGGCGGAAGTTATTTTTTAATTTATGGTGGGTTAAACGAATCTATCGGGTTTTGAATGTAACGAAATTCCACACAACATGAACTCACAACACTTGTTCAGTTTTCGTTATGAACGAATGCCAAAAACTTAACGCTCAGATTCGTAAGTGAAATCAATGTGCTTTTACCAAAGATTATCAAAGCTGTCGTCAGTAATCGTTGCTGGCTGTAAGCCTTTTCTTATTTTTAGTACACAAGTGGTATCCAAATAAAGGATTTAACCACGAACTTTTACCACAAAATCAGATTTCGGCCTTTATCCTTCTGACTGGTAAATATTATTTAACTCGTATGTACCTGAAACTTATTTGAGAGTCCCAGTCTGATTGAAAAATGAAAGTCGATCATCATTTCTAATTAGCTCTTTTTATTATT
>QNER01001107.1 GCA_003646175.1 Candidatus Parabeggiatoa sp. nov. 1 | reverse complement strand
GGGCATATTACTTATTTGTCAGATGTGGCTATGCGTAAAAAGTTTGGGCGAGAGTTGCGCGAGGGTAAAATCAACTTTGGCTTTGATGTGGAATTTCAGGTCGAAAGTTATTTGCGCTATCAAGGCAAAACTTTTGTGGATCGATTTGATGCCAACACTTATTTGCTGATGACAAAAGCTTTGGATTATTTTGATCCGGCCAGCGAACATAACGATAACCTTTCGGCCGCGTTAGCCAAGGTACTGGCTAAATTTTTAGTGATTTCTTTTACGAGCGATTGGCGGTTTTCGCCGGCTCGTTCACGTAAAATGGTTAAAGCTTTGTTAGATAACAAAAAAGCGGTGAGTTATGCTGAAATCAAAGCGCATGAGGGGCATGATGCGTTTATAATGCATATTCCTCGTTTTATACAAGTTTTCAAAGCGTATATGCTGCAAATAGAAATACCGGAGTAAAAAATAATAATGGACTTGCGTACTGATTTAGCACTGATTAGCGAATGGATTGCTGAAGGCTCGCACGTTCTAGATTTAGGCTGTGGTGATGGGACGTTGCTGGCACATTTACGCGATACTTGTCAAGTCACTGGATATGGTTTAGAAATTGACGAGGACAATATCGCACTTTGTATTCAAGCCCGCGTCAATGTGATTCAAACTGATTTAAACCAAGGGTTATCCGATTTTGCCGATGACAGTTTTGATTATGTGGTTATGACACAAGCCCTGCAAAGCATCCACCGTCCTGATTTATTATTAATGGAAATGTTGCGCGTCGGGCGGGAAGGGATTGTCACTTTTCCTAATTTTGGGCACTGGCGGGCGCGATCTTCATTACTATTCAGAGGCGTTATGCCAACTTCCCGGGCTTTACCCAGTGAATGGTATAACACTGAAAATATTCATTTATGCACTGTGCGTGATTTTGAGAAACTCTGTGACACGCTAAATATTGAAGTGTTGCAACGGACGGCGGTAGACACGACGCATCATACCAGTTGGTTTATGCGTTTAGTGCCGAATTTATTTGGGGAAATTGCCCTTTATCGGTTTCGCAGCAAACCGGTCAAAAGAATTTCTCCTAGCAAAAGTTAAAGCCCTGAACTCAATTTCAACATAAGTGCTTGAGTATAAAATGGTTTTTAAGAGTGATTTTTGTGATTGGTGTGATTTTTATGATGACGATTAAGGGATACTTGATAATCAAGTATTTTGGTTCACATCGATAATGAAGATTGGTTAGGGGGATTTTTTCCATGCAGGCGCATTGCCTTTTTCACGGACAAGTACAACGGATACACGAAAAAAACGGATAGTGCTCTAAATAATCACTATGCACCTTAAGATAAACAGTTCCAGGTAGTTACACTGGCTTTAATAATAAATACGCACCTTCGGTGTTAGGTTTTAAAGCACCGAAGGTACGAAATTAATATAGCCAGTGTAACTACCTGGCTCAAGCCTAGCAAAAACATTTGTTTATTAGTTGCAAACCGGTTCTTGCACAACCAAAATTTCTATCGTGCGTGCCATTACCCCTAACCCCCCCTTTACCAAACTTATCTTTACCCATAAGTCACTAATTGATTGGAAATGATGAATTGGAACGAAAACCAGATGCTATCCCTTCTTTTCGGGGGATAGTATCTGTGTTGGATTGATTAGAATTGTGAATGATGAACGAAGAGACCATTTTCAACTAACCCATTATTTTAATTCATAATTCATACACATTATTCACAATTCGCGGCTAAAGATTTTTTGTGCACAACAAACTTTAACCGCGAACACACAAAGTCCGAGTTGTGGGTAAAGATTAGCTTTACCATAGGGGGGAAACCGCAAATTCACTATAAAACATAATGAATAAAAACTTCAGAATCGACTAAAAAAACCTTCGAGGTTTTCCAACGTTCTGCGGTTTAAGCCAGAATAGTTCTGGACAACTCTGTCAAAGATCACGCCCCACCGCCTGTGCAATGCCACGCAATTCTCCCATCAAATCTTTCAATTCATCGGGGGCAAGGGCTTGATCAGCATCACACCACGCTTCACATGGTACCGGGTGCATTTCAACTAACAACCCATCCGCCCCCGCTGCAATCGCCGCTTTTGACAATGCCGGCACTAACCACGCTTTACCGCCTGCGTGACTGGGATCAACAATAACGGGTAAATGTGTTTCTTTCTTCAACACTGGAATCGCTGTGATATCCAACATGTTACGGTAAGCGTTTTCAAAACTACGCACACCGCGTTCACACAAAATAATATTATGATTGCCCCCTGCGGCGATGTATTCTGCTGACATCAACCATTCTGATAGGGTAGCGCACAAACCGCGTTTGAGTATCACCGGGGTGTGAATTTTCCCCACTTCTTTCAGTAAATCAAAATTTTGCATATTACGGGCACCGATTTGTATCACTTCAACGCCGTATTCTAAAAAAGCTTCAAGCTGACGCACATCCATCAACTCGGTGACAATCGGTAAATTGTATTTGTCAGCAGCCTGGCGAAACATCTTTAATCCTTCTACCCCTTTACCTTGAAACGCATAAGGACTGGTGCGGGGTTTGAATGCGCCGCCCCGCATCAAACGGCAACCGGCGTTTGCAACGTGTTGTGCCGCCAAATCCATTTGTTCCTGTGTTTCTACTGAACAAGGCCCACCAATGACTTGAATGGTTTTACCGCCTAACTTCGTGCCTTTAATATCTATGACGGTATCGGCTTCGTGCGATTCTCGCCCCACAATCTTGTAAGGCTTGACAACACGTATCACCTGTTCAACGCCGGGCAACGCTTGCAAGGTTTCTTTATGTAGTTTACGTTCATCGCCGATAGCACCGATGATTGTCCTCTCAATGCCGCGTGAGACGTTAGCTTCAAAACCTTGTGATTTAAGTTTGGTTTCGACGCCGTGAATTTCTTCATCGGTGACATGGGAATGCATGATGATGATCATATTTAATCCTTTTTAATAACTCATGTGACGCACTCAGCTTCCACAAGCTTTTTTATTTAAAATAATTAAAACCTTCAAGGTTTGGCAAACCTTGAAGGTTTTTACCAAGGAAAAAAGTTTTCCCAGGGCGCAGCCCTGGGCTTTAATAAAGCGCCCAGAAAGGGCTGAGTAGTTACCTAAAATTAATACTTTCGTAAAAAATCTGTAACTGTCCCCTCG
>QNER01001106.1 GCA_003646175.1 Candidatus Parabeggiatoa sp. nov. 1 | reverse complement strand
TGCTTATAAAAAAGGATAAGATCGTGACATACGTTTAGTTCAAACTCTTATCTCACCTTTTTTCAGTGACATAAAAACCTCGATTGAGACGAAAAAACGTTTAAGGCTTTTGAAATCAAATCATAAGAAAACTCAATTCGAGGCGACGATCTAATCTTTTCATAAGCAAGTAATCTTTGTAGTTATAAAGCGAGGAAAGAAAAAAACTTGTGAGTCGAGTATTAAGAAAATAACAGATCACACAGCTGATATTGAAGCACTTATCACCGCTTTAAAGCGACGAATACGGGGCTTCCTAAAATCCGTCATGACTAGCGTTTTTTAATTGAGATTTAAATTTACAACAATAGAACAATAGAGTTTATACAGATTTAACGTAACCCATTGATTTAAATGTAGCCCACCAAAGTCTTTTTTGCCCACCACCTAAGTAATTAATGGTGGGCAAAGACTTTGCCTGCCCCTACATTTGATTTGTTATCAATAGAAAACGTTAGAACCAGAAACCTTCAATGTTTGCTAAACCTCGAAAGTTGTAGGAGAAAAAACTTTTGTGGACGGTGTATGAAGAATTTAGTAAACCCTAGCGATAGAGGAGATGCAAAGTGTGTGTTTGTTTTTTGTCACAGGATTTTTTACAGCAAGAAAATTTTTGCGCGCAAAAACTTTCAATCAAGAACTTTTTTTTTGGGCAACTTGGGAATTGGTATTGGTAATAAGAGCCTCTGGCTTTGGCTCATTTTAAATGGTTCATTAATCATTAAGAATTATTTTTTAACTTTTTGTTTTTATTCATCATGTTTCATTATGGGTGGACAATTCCCAATTCATAAGGAAGCATTTTTGGAATTTTGCAAGTACCCCATAAAATAGTGCTCATCCTGAAATGCCAATTTTTAACGGGATGTTATTTTGAACGCCGCGAGAAATATTTTTGTTATCAACGTGTATCGATTTCGTACACTTAGTCGAAACGACACAGGTCAAGTTTACTCGATGTTCAAGTTAGAAATTGCTAATAAACTAATATATCGTTAACCGATTGAATAAATTACTTGATGTGTTGGGCGTATATTAGAATATTAGTCGTTTCTAACATAACCCTAAAAAAATTTGCGGCTTGAGACAATAATACTCCGTCAATATTCTATTGACGGGTAAATAGGAGTCCAAGATTTATCTTAGGAGTCCAAGATTTATCTTAGGAGTCCAAGATTTATCTTGGAACTGTCCAAACTAAAGTTTGGACTCCTCATCCTACCCGTCAAAACATAGTGAATAGTGTTCGCTTCTCGCTTTAAAGCCATTTTCCGTCTCGCGGATTGTCGAAATGGAGCCATTTACCATTCGCATTTTGCGAACCTATTACCTATTACCCTTCCAAGGATGAATTTTGCAAAAAGCCCAGTCTATTTTAAAAATAATCAATTTGAATAAAAAATTCAGGTTAAATCAAAATGTTATAGTGTTTTTAGCCTTTTTTAGGAATGCGCCCAAATTATAACAATATAAAATATAAAAGCGAAATTTAAACAATTCAATATCGAATTGCGCGAACTATGCAATCAAGTCCTGAGCATGGGTGGGTTAGTTGAAGAACAATTTGACCAATGCCATTACTGCCTTAACCGCCCGTGATGTTGATTTGGCTAAACAGAGACCTATAAACTATAGATGTTTAGATAAATAGTTTCACGGATAGTATCCCTTCGAGGGATGCTATCACAGGAGTCCAAACGACGCTAAAGTTTCGCTCCGCGAAACTTTAGCGTCGTTTTTAGTTTGGACAGTTCCAAGATAAATCTTGGACTCCTGATAAATCTTGGACTCCTGATAAATCTTGGACTCCTGTGATGGAAGAACCACGCAATATTTCAATGGTATTAAATATTTTATGGACAGCACGCACCATATAAAGAATTGCTGCACATTCGCGCAATATTTGTGAATATCTGATTTTCTTAAAAAAACTCAAGTGGTTACTTAAAATTAAGTAATTGATTAATTAAGTAATTGATTTTATTATTCTAAGTTTTATGCCCACCAAAGCCTCACTGAGGTAACAGCTTGATTTATAATAAATCATAGTGTTACAGGTGGCAACTTGGGTTATTTCCTCAAATCTATTACCCATTGAGCCAGGCACAAACGGTTCAACATTTTCTTGACCATAACATTATTTGGTATATTTATATATTTAGTGTCTGAACGAAAAAAACTTGCCTAAATTATTTATCTGGTTCTGAGAAATCTTAGTGCATTGTGGTAATGCGAATTAAGGGCTGAAAAACTCATTGAAAATCAAGCGATTAAAATAGGCTACTCAGGGGACTACAGCGTATGGTATTTTCTAAAGGGTGGTTTTTTTTAGGCACAAGAGTTTTAACTCTTAATTCGCATTGGTATTATTTATATATATATTTAGTGTCTGAACGAAAAAAACTGGCCTAAATATTGTTCTGAGAAATCTTAGTGCATTGACAATCAAAAGTAAAACCCGTTTTGGTGGTAGAATAAAAAACACTGGTATCAAAAATTCGCTAATAACGAATAGCAATAAAGAAGTCTAATGGCTCGCAAGAAAATGTGCATGTTCCAACACCGTCATCAGTGTTGAATATGGTTGTGGTTTAACGTCAATAAAAATGGTTTATCAGAAGTTATACACATTTTTGACGTTTATTCGCTATTCTGTATTCGCAAAAAAACTGAAGGCATTGATACTTGATGTTCAAGTTTTTATTCGGGCAACTTTTTATAAGTTAATGGCTCATCCCCCTTTGGCTTTGGTGTGTTAGAGTCTGCACCGTATTTAATGAAGGGGGAAATTGACAATTTTTGGTACGTTCAAAGAAATTCCAAAACTTGAGCATTGAGTTGTATTCTATTTTTGATTGTGATAAAGTTCCTTCCCGTTCAAATAACGGGCGCGTAGCTCAGTGGTAGAGCACTATCTTGACATGGTAGGGGTCGGTGGTTCAATCCCGCCCGCGCCCATTAAATTAATTAATTGTGGTCAAAAAGATTTCTGATTAGGGCTAAATACCCCTATTCAAACAACGGGCGCGTAGCTCAGTGGTAGAGCACTATCTTGACATGGTAGGGGTCGGTGGTTCAATCCCGCCCGCGCCCATTAATTAAATCACCAACCCCATTTGTGGTCAAAAAGATTTTTTATTAGGGTTAAAT
>QNER01001105.1 GCA_003646175.1 Candidatus Parabeggiatoa sp. nov. 1 | reverse complement strand
GCGAAAACACCTTAGAACAATTCCGTCAAAAGACATCGGAAATGGTTTCCGAGATAGAACGCCGGCAGACATTGCTCAAAGAAAAATTATCCCAGCGTTCTGCTACGACTCCCCAACCGGGCGATATTTTTGTGTTTAAACACCCTGACACACTCGGCATACAATGGGTTGTGTTGCATTTTTATGAACAAAATCCACAACGTTTATTGGCAGTGCCGGCTGACGATACGCCCATGGTAGGCTCAACTGACGTTCAACTGCCAAAAAGTGCTCTATGCAGTCCGCTCACACTCCGTTGTGAATATGGCTTGTGGATCCACAAAACCAAATTTGAGATGAACTTGCGCGTAGGTGTTTTGGAAGAACGGCATCAGCAACGTGTCTTGGATAAAATGACGCAGATTTCTGAAAAAAACGTCAGAAGTACCATCCTGCAACAAGAGACAGATGACGATCTTGATTATGAACAATGGATGGAACAAGTTTATCGGGCACAGGAAATGCTTATCACACAATCTCCTGAACCAGTCCCATCAGGGCGTATGGTCATTTGGATAAACAGGATTTATCAACAACTCAAAAATATTGTCACAAATGTTGCAACGTTTCCACAGGGCTGGGGAAAACTGATTTTAGCCAGTAGTGTTGTGACTGTTTTTATGTTGTTGTTTATTATTTGGCTAGCTTTTCCACCTTCGCTTGAACAGCAGATAAATCATATTTATCAAACTTCTTCCGTACAAGCCCAAAATTCACAAGAAGTACAACAGATTCTCTTACAGACTCACATTTCATATAGTCGTGGCTTTAGTCCTTCTTCGCAACAAACACAAACATCGGCACGTCAAGCATTTGATGCCGGTTTTCAGGCCGGAAAACACGCTTTGAGTTCATCATCTACCTTTACCACCGATTGGCAACAATCTGAGTGGGCATATTTTTTTGAATTGGGGCGTTCGACACTACTACTGGAGACAGTGTCTATTGCCGTCTATGAATTTCAGTATGAAGTGCCAAACACGTTTTGGGAAGAACAAAAGCAAATTTTTGCCACATTGCAAGCGAAGTTTAATGGATTTAAAGCACAGCCGGATACTTTGGAAGCTACCAAGTGGGTAAGAGGCAGTTTTAAAACAATTAACTCATCATTAAACCGTTTGCCTAACGAAAATAAACTGGCACTTTATGCTGAGTTAATCAACGTTTTGCGAGATATGAGAGAGAATTTGCCCTAATGGCACGCATAGTTTTTTTGTAGGGTGGGCAACGTCTTTTTGTTGCCCACCAAATCGAAGAGGTGGGCAATAAAAGGACATTGCCGGCCCCCTACTGTAGCCAAACTAAAGTTTGGACTCCTGCTAAAATGATTTAGGAATGTTGCGCTACGTTGACAAATAAGTTAAAAAGGGCAAAAACAAACAAAAAGGCTAATTTGTTGCCACAATTTGAGATTCTCAACAAAGGAAACCTCGTTACCCATTTTTAGCAGAAGCTCGTCCACCGAATAAGATAACTTTATCAAAAAACGTCATAGACTTTTGTTATCGCGGTGTAACAAAGGCACAGGGTGATGCTCGTCTGGCTTTTATTTTGGGGCATGAATTAGCCCATTTAGCTAATGGTGATGTGCGTAACAAAAAACGTTTTGTCAAAAAGGGTAGAAATGAGCGAAAATTACGGAAACAAGAAGAAAAGGCGGATGATGATGGGTTTATATATGCCGCTATTGCCGGTTATCCCGTCAATGAATTGCTAACAGCGCAACAAGATTTTTGGGTTGATTGGGCAAAAAAAACGGCTGCTAAAATAAATGAGAGTAGTACCCACCCAACATTCAAGCAACGAGCTAAAATTTTGCGAGATAGATTGCAAAAAATCTCAAATAAACTGGCGTTTTTTCAGTTTGGCGTACGTCTAAGCCACTTTAATCGTTGTGATGACGGTTTGTACTTTTTTAAAAGGTTTGAAAAAACCTTTCCTGCGCGTGAAGTCTTGAATAATAAAGGCTATTGTTATCTACAAAAGGGGATAGCCACGTTAGACAGTGACGCTTACTGGTTAAACTCGGTGCTTGATGTCACCACACGCGCTGAAAAACTAACCGCACCTCGTGCCTTAAGAGGCAAGATTAGTCAAAATGCTAAAAAATGGTTAAAAAAAGCCCGAAAAATTTTTGAACAAGCCCAAAAAGCGGATGCTTTTTATGTGCCTACCTACATGAATTTAGCGACAACCAGACTTTATTTGGGAGAAATTGGCAAAGCGCATGCCGCATTAAAGGCAGTCAAAAGGCGCAAATTGAAAGTGCCTGATAAACTGGCGTTTCAAGAGTTAAAAGCGATTATTCAATATGAAAAAGGGCGCAAAAAACGCCATCTTCAAAATCGTGCCATTACCCAATTAGAAAAACTCGCTCGACGAAAGGATGCACCACCTACTGTTCTTTACAATACGGCTCAACTGTTGGAAATCAATAAACGTCGTGTGGCTGCGGGTAAAATTTGGCAGCGGCTCGCAAAGCAAATGATGAGTTTACCCCCTTCTATTCGTCGCATTGTGTGTCAAAAACAGACGTGTTCTCAAAAACAGCCAAGTTCACGCACTCAACGCACTTTGCGTTTACCAGTCAAAGTGGGTGCTTATATTGCCAATGATATGGCAACTCGGAAGACTCTCCAACAATGGGAAAAAAAGAAGAAACCTCTTGAGCTTAAGAAACGTAACTGTAAAAGGACAAATTCATCAGAGTCGCACCGCCGATGTTTTAGAACTGGATGGACGTGTAGAAATGGTGGTGCTCAAAAAACCTAAGATAACACCAAACCATTTATCTCGCTATTGCGGGCAAACGCTGTATAAAAATCGAGTGATGAATGGTACGCTGTGGTATTGTGACAATTGGACGGCTTTGGTTATTGGTAACAAAGTTAAGGAAATTTGGGTGGTTGAAGAAAGGTTGTAAGTACAATGACTTGACGGAGTACAACTTCTTTCCGAAATAAACGAATTTCCCGTTAATTTTTTCCCATTCGCTTATTTCGCCACTATGTACAGGACAAAAAAGTGTTTAAGCCGTGATGCTATCGCTTTTTGTGGCGATAGTATCACTAAGGAACGTGAACAAAGGATTGCCCCTACTTTCGCAAAAGTGATACTATCGCCAAAAAAGCGATAGCATCACAAGGGTAATTC
>QNER01001104.1 GCA_003646175.1 Candidatus Parabeggiatoa sp. nov. 1 | reverse complement strand
TAACGCCGGCCAAAATAGGTTGATGACCAATCTGATGATCTTTGAACAGGGAGTCCGTCTTTTGGAACGTTTTTTGGAAAACTAAACCTTGATTTAATAAGCTGAGCTTCGGAATAATCTGGTCAATTAATGGATGTAATCCCGATTTCTTCCCAAACCGCACGGGTTGAGATTGGATCGGAACCCAATACCGTTCCCTAGCAAACGGATAGGTAGGTAGTGACACGCGCTGCGGCCGATGGTTGGGGTACAACAACAGCCAATCAATGTTGATCCCAGAAACCCACAGTTGGGCTAGCTTAGTGAGTTCCTTTCTCTCAATAACCACTTTTAGAAAGGCTTTGCCGGCTTCGCCTTCAATTAATAGCTCAGATTGCGCCTTATTATTCTTGATATTCCCACGATAAAAATTCTCTAGCTCAGTTTGGCCTTGAATATATTGTGTTAATTTTGCCTTCATCTCGTCAAGGTTTGTGACTACCATTGCCAACCGTTCTTCCATGGCTTCACGGCCCACTAGCAAAGTGTAGGCCATCTCAGCCAGAGATAAATTGGCTTGACGGTTAAAAGTAGTGGTACTTTCGGTTTTCAACTGAGCTTGAGACTGGTCACACAGATATTGTACCACCGCAGCCAAGGAGGAATATTCAGATAACAGGGCTGGGGTTAACGAAACGGAATACTTATCATTGAGCTGATGACACAACGAAGTCAAGCTCACCGTATCAAAACCATATTCACTGAATGCCTCATCTAAATCAATCTCATCAAAACTGACCTTTAAAATCTCACTAGCCACTTTTAATAAGTCTTGTTGGATTGACCTCAGTAATTCGGATTCATCAGCCACTTTCTCTTGTGGCTTGGCCACGTTGGTCGAAGACAATGGGGTTAAAAAGTCTATTATTTCCTTCGCGTAGGCTTGGAGCCGCTCATCATTTTTGGCGGATAGCACGAACAGTTGTGGTGTTTGACCAGAAATCACCACACGCTCTGGGTTTTCATACTCTTCTATGACCAAATGGGCATTGGCACCCCCAAAACCAAAAGAACTGATACCCGCACGACGAGGTATCGAATGATCTTCTTCATCTCTCAATCGGTCCCATGCTTGGGTTTTATCCACCACATAAAAAGGCGTGTCCTTCAGTTCAATATAAGGATTAAGCGTTTGCAAATGCAGTGTCTTTGGCAACTTAAGATGTCGCATGGCCAGAATCACTTTAAGAAGGCCCGCTATTCCAGCCGCCGGCTCTAAATGACCAATATTAGTCTTAATAGAACCTAACCCACAATAATGACTTTGACGAATCGTTCTTTTATTTTTATTGGCCAATTTTCTAAAGGCCATTTTGATGCCTTCGACTTCGGCCGGATCGCCCAATTCGGTACCGGTGCCATGCATTTCTAAATAGCTTACCGTGTCAGGTGTTATCCCAGCCTCAAGATAAGCCGTGGTCAATAACGCAGCCTGTGCTTCTGAATTCGGTGCGGTTAGCGAGTTGGCTTTGCCACCGTGATTAACTGCCGTTCCTTTAATCACCGCATAAATATTATCATTATCAGCAATGGCTTTGTTTAGGGGCTTTAACAACACGGTACCCACGCCTTCGCCTTTGACATACCCATTAGCACTTTTATCAAAGGTTTTACAGCGGCCCTCCTTTGATAAAACACCTAAATGACTGACACCTATCATCGTGTCTGGTGACAGCATCAAGCTCACGCCACCGGCAATCGCTAACTCGCTCTCTCCACGCCGGATAGAGTTCACCGCTTGATGAACACTTATTAAGCTCGAAGAGCAGGCCGTATCAATGGACTCGCTAGGCCCACGCAAGTTCAGCAGAAACGAAACTCGATTGGCTATCATGGCATGTGAGTTTCCGGTCGCGACATGAGCATTAACTTCCCCTTGACTCGCCAATAATTGCTGATAATCATTAAACTGCACTCCGACAAATACCCCAACCGCTTTTCCTGAAAACTGTGAGGCACGGTAGCCAGCATCCTCTATCGTCTTCCACACCGCTTCTAGAAATAACCGATGTTGTGGATCCATCATCTCAGCTTCGTGGGGGGACAATTTGAAAAACAACGGGTCAAACTTATCCACATCAGGTATGAAACCACCCCATTTGGAATTGGTCTTCTTTTTATCTTGGATTGGATCACCATAATATTCACGCCAATCCCATCTCTCAATAGGCACCTCAGTTATTAAGTCATCTCCCGCTTCCAAATGATGCCAAAAGGCGGACAAATCTTTTGAGTCAGGAAAGACACCATGCGCCCCAATAATAGCAATGGCATCAGAATCACGTTCTGTCACAATCGAAGGTTGGCAACTGCTACCAAGAGCGCGAGGCTCTTTTGGTGGAAGATAATCGTTTACAAAAACTTGCTTATCAATAGCTGGTGTCTCGATCTCTGTGACATATAAACCTTCCATTTCTTCTCCAAATTCTTCGAGCAAATAGGCACTCAAACTTTGGATACTGCTATAGGCAAAAAAGACCGACGGCGACATTTCTATTCTAAAAGCGTCACTGATCTTATCCGCGAATTCTTTGAGAGAAATCGAATCAAAACCAAAATAACCCAAGTTTTCACTCACTTCAAGCTGTTGAGGGTTGATCTTGAGAAGAGCCGAGGCGATATTTTTAATATCTGACTCAATTCGACGTTCTATGACTTCCCCAAGATTTTTAATCTTAATCTCCGACTCAATTCGATGTTCTATGGCCTTCTCCGTGTGGCGATGTTGGGATGCATCCCTCCCTGTTTTGACGTGTTGTGGTTCTTCAAGTCCCAATGATTTATTGAGCTTTTGGCGTTGACCTGATAACACGATGAATTGGCTTGGTTCTATTGCCAACCCCTTTAGAAAAGCGTCCCATCCAGCGACCGGTGATAGGGCATGCATCCCCACCGTTTTGGCGAGCAATTTTTTCGTTTGCTCATCAACGTGCATTCCAACACCTTCCCACAACCCCCAATTGATGGAAAGTGTTTTACCAAAACGTTTTTGGGAAGCCCTGAGTCCGGAGCGCCATAAAGCAAAATTATCCATAAAACTATTGGCGTAAGCATAATCGCACTGGCCCACATTACCTATCACCGCGGCCACTGAAGAAAATACCACAAAAAAGTCCAGCGGTTCAGTGGAGGTCACGTCATCCAAATACACCGTGCC
>QNER01001103.1 GCA_003646175.1 Candidatus Parabeggiatoa sp. nov. 1 | reverse complement strand
TGTTTGAACAAAACTATCCGTGTTGGGAAATAGATAATGGCGAAATCATTTTTGATGCCATAGCTGACCAAAAAGCCGCTTTGTTAAATCCGGGGGGGACACTCAGGCAATTGCTGGCTCAATGTGTGGGTGTGCCTTTGGTTAAGGAAATGCTTTTTCAATTGGATTTCAAAGTAAAAAAAGCCGCTGGCGCGGCTGAGCCAATTCTTCTGGCGATTTTGGTGATTTATCAGAATAAAGTCATACATGAAGACAGTGTTTCTTGGCAGGGCGAGGATTGGCAGGATATTCATTTGGAAAATATCCCTTTTTGGCTAAAGCATGAATTAAAGTTAGAAAATCGTGGCGCACCGGTTTTGCTCAGTGATTTTTACTTGTATCAGCTATGCCAAGAAAATGGTATTATCGATGCCAGTGGCAAACCGAAACAGTTTTATAACGATTTAGTTTCACTCAACCACAAACTAAGTCGTCGGGAAATATTCCCCCCGAAAAGTTTTTTTCAGCAACAAGACATCACGCCACAAATGTTTGATGGTGTCTTTCCAGATCGGTGGATGGGTAAAACCCTCCGCGGCATCATTGCTAAACCCGCTGAGTATAAGACTTTTGTTATCAAAGCGTATGTGCCTGACACATGGCATGATTATCAAAACCGTATAACATTAACGCTTGATGACAAACAATATCATGTCAGTCAGCTCATTAAAACGGGTTACAACGAAATTCCGTTTAACCTATTAGAAAATTCTCTGTCTGACGACACCGTATTTTTTCAGTTAGAAGCAGAGACTGTCTGTTCACCCGATAAGTATGACGAACATTCTCAGGATAGTAGAGAAGTGAGTATGCTATTGCTTGAGTTTGGATTTATCTAAAGTGTGTGGCAGGAGTCCAAGCTTTAGCTTGGTTTTTTTGCCAAACTAAAGTTTGGACTCCTTTTTTTGAAAATCTATCTTATACAGAAAACTGTAATATTTTATGGTGACATTCAAAGAAAAAGCACTGACATTTTTCGGTGTAAAACGGAAAAGACAGAAAAATATTTCTTTGGCAGCCAATGGAAATATCCCTCTTCCTTTTCATATCAATATTGAACTGACAACCGCCTGTAATTACTCATGTCAGTATTGTGCGGTGACGGCTTCCTCCTACCGGGCAAGCAAGATAAAAAAAGCCGAAGCGTTTAAGATTATTGATGACCTAGCTGCCATGGCCTATTCCGCCGGGGTGATACAGTTGAGCGGACATGGTGAATCGACCATTTTACCGTGGTTTGAAGAATTGATTATCCATATTCGGCAAAAAATGCCGCATATTTCCCTTTGTTTTCATACCAACGGTTCTTACTTGGATAAACTCGCCAAAACGATTGTCGAACAGAAAGTGAACAATATCAGTATCTCAGTAGATGGCGGCAACTCAGAGGTATTTGATAAAATTCGCGGCAAGGGCAGTTTTGAACAATTGGTCAACGGTTTGACTTTGCTTCACCAGTATAAAATGGAACAAAATGTGGGCAAGCCGCACCTTTGCTTTGTTGCCACGTTGATGAAGACGAATATTTTTGAGTTGGACAAGATCATCGAATTGGCTCATCGCTTCAATGTCAATCAAGTCATTACTCAGCCTTTAACGCCTTATTTAGAACTTGGCACAGAGGCTTTTACCTTAAGCAGTTTGGATCAACAAGAACGTGCCAGGGCTTATGATGCCGTTTCTCAGGCTAAGCAGTTAGCCGAAACCAAAGGGATAGAATTACAAATATTGAATGAGGATCCCTTTAATGAACCAGAAACAGAATGGAATCTTGCCATAGAAAAACAAGAAAGGGAAGCGGAAAACCAAACCAATGACACGGACAATGCTCGTTCAACCAACGGTGCCGAACATTCAGCCGCTTCAAAAACGGAAAATGAAACCGGTGGCACAGCTTCTAGTACTAGCAACACGCAGGAAAATCCAACCAGTTCAAGTATTGCTAACAAACAGTATCGGCTTTGTTCCGATCCTTGGAAAATTATGTATATTAATGCCAAAGGCGGATTTGATACTTGTTGTTTTCGCCATGATGATGTGACTGAAACTTTAAAAGACTATTCATTGAATGAAATTTGGTATAACTCGGTGGGGCTTAACAAAGTCCGAAATGATCTTCGTCAAGGACATTTGGATGAAGTTTGTGCGGGGTGTACAGTGAGAACCGCTTCAGATCATCCGCCGGAAATTCCGGAAACATGGACTCAGTGAATGGTGGAATAGCCGGCAAACCTATAACTACAAGGATTATTTATAAAAAAGGATTAGCCCATGCTTGATTCTGGAGTTTAGGTTTCTTGTTTGGGTTTATAACTACAAGGATTATGGTTATAGCCGGTTTATCCTTTGTTATAAGCAATCCTTGTAGTTATAGCAGGTTTATCCTCCGTTACAATCCTTGTGGGCGTTTTCTGATAGACATTACCTAAACAAGGAAGCATCTGCCTCGCTAATCTCAAATGTGAAGGGATTCTCAGAAACCATCTTCATCTCCAAACTGTGTGTCGTTCCATCGATGATAATCGAAGGCATGTTTAGGATGCCATCGCTATAGGATATGTGACAGTAATCCCAATCGCTCATGTTGACTAAGGAATCCAAACGCGAATAAGTCTTTACCACAAATTGACGGGGCGTTGCTTGTGTCAAAGTCGCTTCTACGATCCTGTTCGGTAAAACGACTTTCGGCATTTTAATGAGTTTTGAGTCTTTGGCATAAGAAGCGGCATATCGATTATCAATGATGCAGTTTTCCGCCAACAATTTTGGCAAATGTTTATCACCACGAAGTTTTTGGGCTGTTTCCACCAAGTTTCTGCAATTTGAACCGTCTATTTGCAAATGCTGTAAATCAGCGAAAGTGCCCAAGTTGCTTATTGAACTATCAAAACTTCCAAACAGCACAGATATGCCGTTGTTCGAGTTGGTAATATCGTTAAGCCCGTATGGCAATTTATTATTCGGTGTAATCAGAAGAAAAGTTTTAACCCTATTAGTATACAGAATGTATGGTAATTTTTTAAGAGAAGTCACGGCTGATTCTCTTATTGCGCCTTTCTCATCGATAAAAGTAATAATTGCGAAGTCTTGTTGGAATCGGTGCATTGCTACCGGTTCGCCATTAAAAGAGAGGGCTACACGCTTATTCCCAATCTTGAT
>QNER01001102.1 GCA_003646175.1 Candidatus Parabeggiatoa sp. nov. 1 | reverse complement strand
TGTACTGGTTACCAAAAAATCCGGGTAGTCCAGTAAAAGTAGTGATGACACTTAAACGGATACTATCCCTCCGAGGGATAGCATCCGTAAAATCACTACATGTACAGGACTACCAAAATCCGTCAAATCCTTCAATGCGTTGTACTTGTTATCAGCGTAGGAACCGAAAAAAATGATTCATTCCCCATTCATAATTCTCAATCCCTATTCCCAACCAAAACGGACAAAGAACATTTTTACTTGGTATGATATGAGCAAGTATTGTTAAAACGAATCCCGAAAAAAAAATAGCATCCGTCAAATCTTGTTAAAACGGATACTATTTTGAAAAGGAATAGCCATCCGTCAAATCTTAACTTGAACTATTTATATAAATATAAATGAATATACCTTCTCAATTAATAGATAAGTTTAATCGACAAATTACTTATGTACGAATGTCGGTAACCGATCGTTGTGATTTTCGCTGCGTTTATTGTATGGGCGAAAAAATGACTTTTTTGCCCCGCGCACAATTATTAACTTTAGAAGAATTAGAATTAGTGGGGTGTGCGTTTGTGGAGTTAGGCGTGACTAAAATCCGTCTGACGGGGGGTGAGCCGTTGGTGCGCAAAAATGTATTGCAATTATTTCAAGGACTTGGCCAATTAGTCGGTTTGAAAGAATTGGTATTGACAACAAATGGCTCACAACTGGTTAAGATGGCGAAACCGCTTTTCGATGCGGGCGTGAAACGTATTAATATTAGTCTTGACACTTTGAAGCCGGCGCGTTTTCAAAAAATGACACGTGTGGGTCAATTAGAAAATGTGCTACTTGGTATCGACGCTGCGATTAAAACGGGATTTGAACGTATCAAACTGAATGCGGTGATTTTAAAAAATCGTAACCATGACGAAGTAACGGATTTGGTACAATTTGCGATTGATCAGGGTATTGACATTAGCTTTATTGAAGAAATGCCTTTAGGCGGGATTGATGAGCATGATCGTGCTGAGGCTTTTTATTCCAGTGATCAAATTCGCCATGATCTTGAGCGGTCATTTACTTTAATACCAAGCACTGAAACTACCACCGGGCCCTCTAAATATTATAGGGTGGCACACACCGATACTCGCGTTGGCTTTATTTCTCCACACAGCCATAATTTTTGTGAAACTTGTAATCGGGTGCGCGTAACAACAGAGGGCCGTTTGTTGCTGTGCTTGGGACAAGAACATTCAGTCGATTTGCGGCGCGTGATTCGCGCCCATCCCGGTGATATTGCTCCGCTAAAACAAACCATTGTCAAGGCAATGGCAATTAAGCCAAAAGGCCATGATTTTCAGTCTGATAGAGAATCACAGATTTTGCGGTATATGAATGTGACGGGCGGTTAGGGGAAAGCTAATTGTGAATTATGAATTGTGAATTATGAATTGTGTTAATTGTGAATTATTTACAAAAAGCACTCGCTCAATCTAAGTCATTGAATTATCAAGTCTTGCTCAAAGAGGGCTTATTTGTGTTGACAATTTCATTAATAATTCCATTTGACGAATGAAGAGGGGCAGCCTCCGTTTAAATTATGGGCCTCCCCCAACCAATAGATACGCCAAAAAAAGAAAGGACAATATTGCAAACTAATTACCAACTCGAGGCAAAAGTTTTTGCGCGCAAAAACGGTTAACCTAGAAACCAATTACTTACAAAAAATGAAAAATGCCGGCTCAGTTTCTATTCATGCCGTAACCGCATTAGATGAATATGGTCAATCTTGCACAGTGCAGGTTGCCGGTGAGATACCATTGACGCTGATTGTTGATGATCGTGAAATCGTCACACTGATGACTTTAGGCAGTCATGTTGAAGCGTTGGCAGTGGGCTATTTAAGAAACCACTTTATAATCAAAAAATTGCGTGAAATTCAGTCAGTCCAACTTAATTTGGAAAGCAAAACGGTTAAAGTTAATACCTTTGACGGTGTTGGGGGGAAAAGAATGGTGCCTTGCACTATCACAGCCGGCTGTGGGCAAGGCGCGGTACTGAGTGTTGACAAGTTACCTGATACTCGCCTATCCAATGTCACAATTAAGCAATCATTGATTTATGCCCTCTTGCACACTTTAGCGCAGCGCAATAACATTCATCGTCAAGCCGGGGGAGTGCATGGTTGTGCCTTATGTCAAGGGGCGGAAGTTCTGGCCTTTGTTGAAGATGTTGGACGGCATAATGCCACCGATGCCGTTGCCGGCTTAATGTGGTTGCACAATTGGGCGGGGGATGACAAAATTTTTTACACGACGGGACGATTAACCTCAGAAATGGTGATGAAAGTTGCACATACCGGTATCCCCATATTACTGTCACGCTCTGGTGTGACTCACAAAAGCATTCAGATTGCCCAAAAACTGGGCATGACGCTTATTGCTCACGCAAAAGGTCAACATTTCCTTATCTTTAACGGGGAAAATAATGTGATTTTTGATGCATGTCCGTTGGAATAAAAGGGGAAAGGGGGGAGCGAAAAGGGGAAAGGTTTTTTGGCATTTTTTAGGGCCAAGATGATGTTGAAATGGGTTCGAGACAAAAGTTTTGGCGCGCAAAAACTTGTGCCTCGAATGGGTAATTGGGGGGGATGCCAGTTATGAATGAATCAATATGTTAGGAATGCCTTATGTTGACCATTAAATAATTCTTTTAAAACGTTGGTGTTATTTATGACCTATTACCAAAAAGTTTGCCCAAAAATCTGTTACAATCCGTAATTTTTAAACCAAGCGGCCTTTTAACCGGCAAATCTTAAAGAACAATTCCCAATCTCCAATTCTCAATTTTCAATAAATATTAAAGTACCTATAAAACTATGATGGCGTAGCGTACAATTAATATATAATTTATATTTACTCTAACCCCTGACTTTGATCCCCTAGGGGGAGGGTGTGTTCCTTCAACCCAACAGTCATAAAAAGTCTTGATGGAAAATGGTTTTAAAAAAATAAGGAACTCAACTTATGAATCAACAAGATGCGCTAAAGTTACTCGAAATTTCGACCAATTTAGCCTCCCAAGCGATGCAAGCCAAAGTGGCGACTAATGGTAGTGGTCAATTGACAGAAACAGAACTGAAAAATCTGTTTGTGGCTTGTGTTGATATGGTTTACGAGAAATTTCAAGCATTGCCTACGGTTGAACAAGAGGTAGACGAAAAGTTTGCCACGATTG
>QNER01001101.1 GCA_003646175.1 Candidatus Parabeggiatoa sp. nov. 1 | reverse complement strand
GTCCAAACTAAAGTTTGGACTCCTGCCAAAACTTTGAATAATAGTCCAAAGATTTCTCCATACCTTGCTTAAATGGCGTGAATTTCATCTCAGGTAACAGACTATACAGTTTCCGATTGGAAAAAGAGTTATCCTGTGCCACCAATTTAAGGCGAATAGAGGAGAGGCTTGAAGAAGTCACTTCTGGATCGATACCCCGTATCAGTTCGTAAAATCGCAACAGCGGGTATAGCAACCAAAAAGGGATGCTAAAGCGTGGCGGTTGATAATTAAACAATTCACCAATCGTGGAAATCAATTGGCGATAGGCAATAGGCATACCATCAGTGGCATGGTAAGTCGGGTTTTCCCTATCGTTCTTATCCTGAAGAACCGAGAGAGGGAGCGTTGCCAACCGAGCAATCACTTCAGCAAAATCGTCTACCAATAACAGAGACATTTTGGCTCGCCCACCGCTGACCCAAAAAGGGTAGTTACGTGCTGCTTTCATAAATCTTGGCATAACATGCTCATCTTGTTTGCCATATAGAAAACGATGACGCAAGATGATCGCCTGAAAGTCGCCTTTTTGATGATGGGCCAAAATAATTTTCTCCGCTTCCGCTTTAGAACGTGAGAAAGTGGTGTCGGGAGACACCGGTGTCCTCTCATCAACATCGCGATGGCTACCATGACCATAAACGCCTACAGAACTCACATAAATAAACCGACGAACGCCTGCTTGAACCGCATTATGACAAAGCTGCTTTGTTCCTTCAACATTAACCTGCTGAAAACCAGAGCCATCTTTATCAATATTTTTGGAAGCCAGATGGATAACCGTTTCCACTCCTTCAAGTGCTGGTTTGATAGGCACTGGTTCTCTCAAGTCACCACAGAATGTCTCAACATGAGGAAAACGAGTCGCAAAATCTTCATGACTTCGTGATAACAATGCTCTAAGGGGGATATCGGGTTGCCTCTTGACAAAGTGTTGAACAACGTGACGGCCAATAAAACCATTAGCGCCGGTGATAAATATCATAAGTTTTCCTCTATAATTCTGTTCTGCTCAGGTGCCAATGCCGCAATCTGATGGCGAATGGATCGAGTAAGTGCCGCGGCCTCTCCTTGTGGTTCCATTTCTTCACCAACGATTAGGCAAGGTGTTCCCGTCTGTCCTTGAGTGGTACCAAAAAGGTAGCAAGGTAACAGGGGCACTTGATTTTGCAACGCCACTTCCGCTGCCCAGGTTTTAAAGGTTCCCAAACCTTCAGGATTACGTCCCATTTCGGGATAAATGAGTAGTATTTCACCTGCCGCTAACAATGTAGCGCAATCTTGCAAAAACTGTTGGTGATTTTCCACCTTAATGACATTTGCAACATTCATCAGTAAGCGGCGAAAAAAGGTGGAAAAAAGACGAGGTTTAGCCCCACATATCGTGAAACGCGGCTTGACTGCCAGTATAAGGTAGACAGAATCAACAAAAGCGGCATGATTACAACACAAGATAACGGAACGCCGTTTCTTAGTGGGCAACCTTTCAGAATGATGAACACGAAATCTTTTAAAGCCATAGAAGATGAGGTAGAAAATGGGCAATAATAGCCAACGCAGAAAGCGTGCGAACATAAGATTATGATGAGAGTTCATGTTTTTTACATTGTTAACAGATACTATTCCCCGAAAAGAAGGGATAGCATTTGTTGCGGTTTAAATGGTGGGCAAGCGGGCGTTAAGATTTGGGACAAGGTTTGAGATCGTTCTGCCCGCTTACCCACCCTACGAAACTGATTTTAATCGGATTTAGGGTTTAAACGTGTTGCCTATTTTCATGGTGAAAAATGGTGGGCAAGCGGGCGTTAAGATTTGGGACAATGTTTGAGATCGTTCTGCCCGCTTACCCACCCTACGAAACTGAAGGGATAGCATTTGTTGCGGTTTCAATCCGTAAAATCAGGAAAGAAGTTGTACTTCCAGTTATGACAAGAACTTTTTACTAAAACGCTGAGCATTATCATATAACAAAAGAGGTAGCTTATCTTCTGCACTGGCTTGTGAAAGTGCCGCTAAGAGTAAACGGAGATTAAATGGATAAGCCCACGGGGGGGAATCATTGCCCCAGAAAACCTTTGTCCAATCAAACGTCGCGCCAACGTTTAGTAGACGCTGTAAGGCAAAAATCCCGCTACCACTAATATCTCCCCAAACATTGTCGTGTAGGGTAACCATCTCGGCGGCTTCTTCATACCATAAGCTGCCTCCTATATGACAGAGGATAAATGTCAGGTTCGGAAACTTGCGAGCGGGTAAATCTAAAAACAACGGATTGGCATAGCGTGAGTGTAAAAATACCCCCGCACGCGCTTCTTCTTTCTTGTGCCTCGCTGTGATAAAACCGGTGTGCAACATGGCTACCAAGTTTCGTTCTTGCAGAGTCGCCCAAAAGTCATCATACTGAGGTTCATCTGGAGAGTAGCCAGTTGGGGGTATAAGCTTAATGACTTTGATCCCCATATCAGCAATCTGATGGAGAATGTTAGTGATATCAGGCATTCTAGGATCAACAAACTGTGAAATCCAGAAACGCTCAGAGTGCGTTTGGGCAAGCCCACGTAGTTTGTCGTTTCCCCAGATGGAGGTTACTGGCGGCGGAACGGACTGGAGTAACGCTTTCTCAATACCAAACTGTTCCATGACTTTCAGTTGAAATTCAAGTACATTATCCACTGCGGGCAATATCTGGTGCATATCGATGATAGTCGTTGGTAAACCCTTTACTTCTTTAAGGAAGGCTGTGTCTTGCAACTGGGACTTATCACGAGGAAAACCACAACGGGGACAAGTTGAATGTGTGTCCGCAAACGAGGTACGACAGTATATATATTCACAAGTTATCATAAAAAACGCCGCTGTAATGTTTGATTAGGAAATAGATGAACAGGGCAGAGTTTGCAACCCCGCCTGAAACGTGTGTTTCATAACATGGTATGGCAATAAGATTCGTAGGGTGGGATCGCTGTCGCTCAGAACTCAAAAAATACCACTATGTCAAAGCCCGCTTGCCCACCATCCTGAACCTGAAAATTAGCTTATGTTTAACACCCTAGTACAGCAAACACTAAGTTCGTATAACATTAGAGTTGTCCGGAAATAAGCCTGACGCTGCTTTGCCCCTGAAAGGGGCTGACATACTAGCCTAGGGCAACGCCCTAGGATATCATTC
>QNER01001100.1 GCA_003646175.1 Candidatus Parabeggiatoa sp. nov. 1 | reverse complement strand
CACACGATATGGCATTGAGTCTTCAGTGCCCTTTAGGGCACTTCAGCTATTAGACGACGGTTCAGGCTAAAGTTTCGCTCCGCGAAACTTTAGCCTGAATAGCCGTTGGCGGGGGGGTTATTTCTTTCTAATTCCTTAACTTAATGGCATTGAATCAGTCGCCTCCGATTATTGCCAGCACGAGTTAGACCATGCCTTGCAATATAACAAGCGCATTGTGCCTTTATTAATTGCGCCCACGCCAGAGTCCGATGTTCCAGAAGTCGTGCGTGGTTTGCAATATGTTGATTTTACTGATAATAGCTGTCAAGCGGATTATGAGAGCGATATTGACGATATCTTTAATATCTTGAGGCGAGACCAAGAATACTATGAACGGCATAAAATATTGCTTGCTCGCGCCCTGAAATGGGCGGCGGAAAATCAAAAACCGTCCTTTTTGTTGCGAGGCCATAACCTAGAAAATGCCCAAACGTGGTTGCGCCTAAACGAACAACGTGAACAGCACCCCCCGCTGGCCTTGCACAAAGAACTGATCACCGCCAGTGAGGCGGCGAAGGGTCAATTGGGTACCGAGGTGTTTATCTCATACTCCCGCAAAGATGGTGATTTTGCTCGGCAACTGAACACCAAATTGCAAGAAGCCGGCAAAACCACTTGGTTTGACCAAGAAAGCATCAGTACTGGTGTCGATTTTGAAAAAGAAATCTTTAAGGGCATTGACGGCTCCGATAACTTTCTATTTGTACTGTCCCCAGATGCGGTGGAATCGGAATATTGCGAGCGCGAAGTCAACTATGCTGCCGAACAAAACAAACGCTTTATCAGTGTGTTGCACCGCGAAACCGATCCAACAATGATGCCTAAAGCGTTACGGGCGATTCATTGGATTGATTTTAAAAATATCCCGTTTGATAAATCTTTTATGGAATTGGTGCAAACGATTGAATTAGATAGAAAACATACTCATCAGCACACGATTTTGCAACAACGCGCCAGTGATTGGGCCGAAAACAACCGCAGTAAGGATTTTCTGTTTAATCTCATTGCTTGTGAGAATGCCGAAAGCTGGCTAGAGACGGCACTAAACAAACAGCCGGCACCGACTGTTTTGCAACAAGCGTTTATCCAAGATAGCCGCAAGGCGATCAGAAAAGCCAATAGACGGCGAAATCTACTTCTGACTCTAGCCACTTTTGGTATGATCGTCGCGGGTATTTTGGCGATCTTTGCTGTTATTCAAATGGACAAAGCTGAAAAAGCCACAGCGAAGGCCGTAGAACAGAGACAACGGGCGGAAAGTTTATTGTTAGCAGACAAGGCTAGGCAACAGACGGAAAAAGGTAATGCCGCTAACGGGATATTATTGGCTTTGGAGGCGTTGCCTAAAGATTTGTCGGCACCGGATCGACCTTATAGCGCTGAAGCAGCAGACCAACTCTATGGTGCCGTTGTGGAACTACGTGAGCGCTTGGTTATGGAAGGAGAACAGTCAATGTGGCATGTCGCTTTTAGTCCAGATGGTCAAACCCTCGTCACTGCTGGGGAGGAGGGGGATGTTCGCCTCTGGAAGGCGAGCGGCCAACTCCTTCACACGCTCAAAGGGCATAAAGGAAGAGTTTCTCACGCGGCCTTCGCGCCCGACGGCACTCAAGTGGTCACCGCCTCTTATGATGGAACCGCCCGCTTGTGGGCGGTTCAAAGCGGCCAACTCCTTCACACGTTCAAAGGGCATGACTCTTGTGTTTCTTTCGCAGGAAAAGTTTCTCCCGCGGCCTTCGCGCCCAACGGTACTTTCGTGGTTACCAGCGCTTATGATAAAACCGCTCGCCTGTGGCGCGTTTTTTCAACTCAAGAACTCATTGACTACGCCAATGAAAATGTTCCGCGCTGTCTGACGGCTGAACAACGGAAACAATTCTTTTTACCTGAATCTAAGAATGAGGCGTTGAAAGAAGGGGAAACTTTGGCTCGTAAAGGTAAAATTAAGGCCGCTGTTGTTAAATTTAAAGAAGCCAAAGCATTAACACCTTGCTTTAAATTTGAGCCAGAAGATAAAGCTAGAAAAATGGCAGCGACGGCCCTCATTGAGAACGGGAAAAAATTACTCAAAGAAGGTAATATTCAGGCCGCTATTGCTGAATTTCAACAAGCCATCAAGGTAGATTCTCGTTTTAATGGTTTACCGTTAGTCGCTAATCATTGGATGGCGGCCGGTAGAAAATTAGCGAGAGACGGTAAAATAAAAGCAGCAGTGGAGGAATTTAAAAAAGCCAAAGAACTGATTACAAGCTTCCGTTTTAAGCCAGAAACCAAAGCAAAACAGATTTTGGCCGCTGCATTAGTAGAAAAAGGACAAGACTTAGCTAAAAACGGGGAAATCGAACAGGCCATTGCCAAATATCAAGAAGCCCAACAAATGGATTCGAATTTAGAAATTTCTGCTGAGACTTGGGATAGCCTCTGTTGGTACGGTAGTTTATATGGGCTGGCCGCTAAAGTGATGGATGCTTGTGAAAATGCGGTAGCACTCGCACCTGATGAACAATCATTAGCTCGTTTTAAACTTCATCGTGGCTTAGCAAGCGCATTTACCAGTAATATTCAACATGCAATTGCGGATTTTAAATTTTATAGTGAGCAAAGAGAATTTTATAGTGAGCAAGGTCATGAAGAATGGAAATCAAAAGTGCAAGAGTGGATAGAAGCCCTACAGAACGGAGAAAATCCGTTTACCGAGGAAGTGCTTGAGGAGTATTTTTTTTAAAGTGGGCCATATTGTCCAATTGATAGGCTTTGTACATGGCCCATTTCTCAAACCGAGGAGTCCAAACTTTAGTTTGGCAGTCTTGGACAAATCTAGAACTCGAAAAATGGCGTTTCGATAAATCCAAACGGGCGCATTTCTATTTTCCCGCTTTACCCCGAAGGGGTTTTCAGGCTAAAGTTTCGCGGAGCGAAACTTTAGCCTGAAAATGTGAATAGCCCCAAGTGAAACTTGGGGTAAAAGGAGAGTTCTGTCAACCCTGAAGGGGTTGAATGTGAAAATTATCACAAATTCAACCCATTCGGGGTTGGTTGGGGGCATTGCTTTTTCCCTAGGTTTCACCTAGGGCTATTCACATTCAACCCCTTCGGGGTTGGGTGCTGTGATTCGATTTTTTCCCTAGGTTTCACCTAGGGCTATTCACATTCAACCCCTTCGGGGTT
>QNER01001099.1 GCA_003646175.1 Candidatus Parabeggiatoa sp. nov. 1 | reverse complement strand
TAGGGGGCTTATATGCCCTGATGTTAAGCTATGCTGGAATCGCAGCTGCGGTAGACAGCATCTCGCTGAGTCCGGGGTCTGATATTACCTTTAGCGATAAATCAGACAGCCGGCTCTTGTTCGTACAAGTTAACCCACCAGAGGCCGGGGTAAACTTGGTGGTGGACGTGGATATGGCCGTGGTGGAAGTTTCCTCTCAAAAACTGACCACTGATAGTAACGGAGCTGCCGAGCTCACTATTGAACCGGACTGTAAAAAAGGCCTTACTTTTTTAAAGGTTGTGACTGGTGACGTTGAGTCCAATGCGATCTTTGTCGAAAACGAAGCTGGCTGTGAAGGTAAAGGGTCAGTCACTATTAAGCCGGATTACTTACGCATTTATTGGACTAATAACCCCAATTCACACGCAACGATTCTTGTGGAACCGGCAGAAATAACCACGGTGACAATTCACAATGAAAATCCTGATATTGTCAGGGCATTCCTACCATCACCAAAAACCGATAGTAATGGAACAACCGAACTCCGTATTATTGGCCAGCAAGAAGGCACGGCTAAAGTGACCGCGAGTTTGGCCGATGGCACTGTTAGTAATACTTTGACTATCGACGTGTTTACTGATGAAGAACTCATTACCAATGTGACCCATAGTGAACTGGGAATAAAGGGAACGGCGACTTTCAGTGTGACAGGTGGCTCTGGACTTTACCGATGGAGTGCTCGAAACGGTAATCTTGATAGGATGACGGGGAATGAAACCACTTATACTGCGCCGGATTATCCAGGCTCTTTTGAAGTGATCGTTACAGATAACAAACAAACAGCGAAAATTGATGTTAATGTGACCGGCCCCCTCAAAATAGTTCCAGAACAAGCTTATCCGAGACAGGGAGAGTCATTTGAAGTACAGGCGATAGGCGGGAAACCTCCTTATAAATTTTACATGACGGATACGATAGCACAGGTGACAAAGATTGATGAAGATTTTGCCTTGGTCACCGGCTTAGATTCACGAAGTGAATTTCACGTTGTGGTTCGTGACGATTTAGGGAAAGAAGCAAAAGCCCTCTTGACTGTGGTTGACGGAATGCGATTATCTTCTAAGGAAGTAGAAATCGCTCAAGACGTTGTGCCGGAAACGATTGAGATTCAAAATGGTCGTCATCCTTTTGATGTGCGTGTAGACAAAGGTAAGGTCAAGTTAAATGATCGCCAAATAGAAATTTTTCCACCGCTTGAGAATGGCACCTATAAACTTGTGGTTAGAGATGGGATTGGGGAAGTTGATGAAGCGATGATTAACGTGAAAATCCCCGGGCGACTTCAGATATCTCCCAGCAATCTAGAAGTTGAATTAGAGCAAACGGTGGATTTTGAAGCCATTGATGGAAAAGCGCCTTACACTTTCACCACTGATAAAGGTGAGTTGTCTTGTAATAACTGTGCTGTCACAAGGTTGACAGTGACCGGCACTGACTCTGATATTACTGTGAAGGTGACAGATAATACCGGTGCTAAAGCAACGGCAAAAGTCAAAGTCACACCACCGATTAATGTATCAGACCGCTTTGTTTCTCTCTATCAGGGAGAAAGTAAGCTGATCACAGTCACCGGTGGCAGTGGTATCTATTCTTACAGCACCGATATTGGAGGCGTTGACAACACCATTCAAGCAACCAGTGAAGGTGTTATATTTACGGCCCCGACACATTCGGGAGAAGTGACTTTGACCGTGACTGATAGCCGTAGCAGCGAACAAAAAGTCGTTTTTGATATTAGCGCGGTTAGGTTAGCAATAACACCTTCTCTTCGGCACCTGGATCTAGGCAGTAAAGATGAAGATTTTCAGATCGTTGCCGGAGAGAAAGACACAAATCTTAAGGTGTGGGCTGAAAAGGGAGAAGTTGTTTGGGAAGGTGAGAAGATTATTTATACCCCTCCACAATTTGTCAGCACTGATGTTTTGAAGGTAGTTTCTTTGGATAGTGGTAAAGAAGCAACGGCGAAAATTGAAATCACCCGACCATTATCTATTACGCCGTCCATCATGTCTATTGCGTCGGGAGAAGCTTCAGGGGTTTTCCATGTCAGCGGCGGAGTTGGAACATATAACTTCACGGCTATCTATGGTTCTTTTGAACTTCAATCTGCCAATGCTTCAGAAACTGGGGTAGATATAACCTATATTTCACCAAACGTCATGAAAAATGATGAAGTGATAACGGTGAGAGATAGTAATATTGACGGAAAAGCTTCCGCGATAGTGGAATTAAACAATCCGCTCAGAATAACACCACTGATGACCACCTTGGCACCGGGCACTTCTTTTGAATTTATTGGTTTCCGTGGTGCAGCACCTTATTCCGCAGAATGGACTGGGGGAAAGGCTGAACAAATCCACGCTGAAGTAGGAGAAGTACGCTATCGTTACATCGCACCTGCTGAGATAGGTGAATATCAAATCACCATAACAGACGCGAGCAACAGCAAGGCAACCGCAACAATTTATGTGACCGCAAAGTTAAGGATTTTACCCGAACTAACGGTTCTGAGACCCGGTCAAAGTACCATGATTAAGGTCAGTGGCGGCAGTGCGCCTTATGGTCTGTTCACCGCCACATTCGGACGTTTAACGGAAATAGACGCACAGAATGGTGAAGTACGTTACACAGCCCCGCTTGACTTTGATGGCAATGAAATAACGGCCTATGTCAAAGCACTTGACACAACAAATGATGTTGGGGTTTCAACAGAAATCCGTGTGGTTAAAACGCCTAAGTCGTTGATTTCTGCTAATTCGACGACGTTCATGGCGGGCGATAATCTGAAGATTAACCTGACTTCGTTGGGTGGGGGTGAAGCAGCCGATGTTTATGTTGCGGTTGCTTTTCCAGATGGGCAGTTATTCTTCTTTGATGAGAATCGTCAACCTATTTCAGAACAATTGCCTTTTCTCAGAAATTACGTTGTCAGTGATGAAACAACCTATCAAAACGTTTTTTCTATGGAAAGCTTACCGGATCTTGCCCAACAAGGTCAATTGACTTTGTATAGCCTGTTGGTAAAACCGGGTACACCTACTCAAGAACTGTTGAATCCGGCTAATTGGTTATGCGAGAATGAGAAAGAGTGTGGTTTAAGTAGTTTTGAACTTAAAGTCAAATAATGCTATTTAGCCCAGAGCCGGCTCGTCCCAAGAGCCAATCCATTG
>QNER01001098.1 GCA_003646175.1 Candidatus Parabeggiatoa sp. nov. 1 | reverse complement strand
CCGCCTTCGCATTTCTATTTAAATTTAACGGCCATAAAATAATCTTAAATCGCGAATAGCGAACAACCGCCTTCGCATTTCTATTTAAATTTAACTGCCATAAAATAATCTTAAATCGCGAATAGCGAACAACCGCCTTCGCATTTCTATTTAATTTAACGGCCATAAAATAATCTTAAATCGCGAATAGCGAACAACCGTCTTCGCATTTCATTTAAAAACTCATCTGACGCACAACGCTTCAAAATGAGTCCAGAGGGGCGACTATATTCGAGGCAAAAGTTTGCTAGAAAAACGGATTTTGAGAAAGGATTGCCCCTAAATTTTGTTTCATTATATATTGTAGGGAAAATCCGTAGCGTAAGCCCTTTCACCAAACCTCATCATGGTATGGAACTTTCCGCTTTATTGCACAAACTGTGACATCGTCGAAGCAATGTGTGTAACATCAGTTATTTATATTAACTTCAATCAGAACCACGTTTTTTCGTACAAGGTTCGCCTTGTACTCCTGATAAGATGCGACGAAAAAATTAGCACTGTGCAATCCACCAATGGTTTGAAGGGTGGATGATGCGTGGCTTATTGTTAAAACGGATACTATCCCTAACCAAGGGATAGCATCCGTAAAATGTTTATGCAGTTGGACACGCTGATGAAAGGCGTAATATTTATTATTGGTAGTCCTGAAATGTGGGTGATTTTTAGGAGTCACTATTGTCGCTTTCATTGCCAGCCTAATTTATTTATTATAGGCCGTTTTTGATAGGCTATTTGTTGAAAATGAAAACTGAAAAGTTAAATGTACACAATTCTTTGATCGATATTCGTCACACGTCACTGTTGGTTCTTTGCCTAATAGTTATCTTTACCACCAGTGTCTTGGCGGAATCGAACAAACCAGTTGACCCCGAAATGGCAAAACAGTATATCACTGAGATTCTATCGCAGCCTGAATTTAAAACCACCCGCGAAGAATATAATTGGCGATATCTCGGTGAATCGTCTGGCAAAGAAACCCCTAAGCCCCCGCCTGATCCGGCCTCAGTATCGTTTAGCTTCGTGGCTGTTATCGCCCAATTTTTTGAAGTACTGCTCTGGGTATTGTTGGGTGTGGGAGTTATACTACTTGTCATCTATGGTTCACGTTGGTTAGAACAATGGCGCCCACAAAAACCGGTTGAGCAAGATTACACAGCCACCCCACACTTATTGGGTAAAGGCGTAAAAGCCGCTTTTTTGCCAACAGATATTTCTCTTAAAGCGTGGGCATTATGGCAATCGGGTGACGCACAGGCGGCTATTGGTTTACTTTATCGTGGCGCCCTGTCGGTATTGACAACACGCTTTGATATGACGATTGATGACAGTGCGACCGAAAGTGAATGTCTACGCTTGGTAAAATATAAACAACCGGTTGAATTAACAACTTATTTTTCGGGCCTGACTCGCACTTGGCAAAATATTGCCTATGCTGGGCGACTGCCTAGTGACGTTGAAGCGCAACAACTGTGCGAAAAATGGCCGCAACATTTTGGATAGAGAAAAGGGGAAAGGGGATAGGGAAAAGGGGAAAGGGCAATTAAGTTCCGAAACACTCCAATTCCCAATTCCCAGTTCCCAGTTCCCCAATTCTGATTCCCAAATCTCGATTCTCGATTACAAAAAACATGAAAAGCTCATCCATCATTATTGTGCTTGCTCTGCTGGCAGCCGGGATCATTATTTATATCGGTTTTTGGTTTTACAATCATTTTGAAATTTTCACTGAAGAAGTGGAGATCGGTTTTCAGGGCGAGGCGCGTGACAATCCTGTGTTAGCCGCCGAACGCTTACTTCAACGCATGGGCATATCCGCCAAAACCGTACAATCTTTGCCCGATGTTGAATACGACTTGGGAACCCAAGACACGTTGCTCTCATTAGAATATGGTTCGTCTCTTGATGCCAGCCAAAGCGAACAATTGTTCAGTTGGGTGAAAGAAGGGGGGCACCTGATTATGGTCAGTGACACCCTGTATGATGTGCTAGGGGAAACGATAAAAACGAATGCAGATCCCTTACTTGCAGAACTTTATATACGCCAATATCAAAATGGCTTAAAGGAATCTGAAATAGCAGAAGCCTCCCCCACTTCATTTGCTTGGGCGCAATATTTCTTACAAGTGGGCTTCGATCCTGAATATTATCTTGAACCTAGCTACGATCCAACGAAGACGATTGATGATAAATATGGTACCCATTTATTGTTTTATTACTATGGTACCGGCATGATCAGTGTGTTAAGCGATATGGCGTTTATTGAAAATGATACAATTGATGAATATGACCATGCTCAATTTTTGTGGCTGTTAGTCAATTTGGAACGTCCTGCGGCGCGAGTCTGGTTGCTGCGTACTCAAACCGAAGCTGGGGCAGGTGGCGAAGGGAACGGCAAAATGCCATCATTATGGATTTTGCTGTGGAAAAATATGTGGGCAGTTATCATCAGTGCAATGATATTACTGCTATTTTGGTTATGGGCGCGCAGTCGCCGTTTTGGTACCTTGTTACCGGCACCGCCACGTACCCGCCGCCGTTTATTAGAACACATAGAAGCCAGTGGCCATTTTTTATGGCAGCAAGATCAAGCTCTTAGGTTATTGCACGGTGCCAGACAAGCTTTGCTAAAACGCTTAGATTCAGTCCACCCCGACTGGACGCGATTATCTCATGCAGAACTGAGTCGGTGGTTAGCCCAAGTATGTGGATTATCTGCGGACGAGATCGAACTGGCTTTATATGGCACCAAACCTGACACTGAAATCGCTTTTACCCAAACTATCCAAATTCTTACCCAAATCAGAAAAACATTATAAATAGGGAATTTGGTTCGAGTTCGAGAACAGTTTCAGGGGCGTTGCCCCTGGCTATATTAATAGGGAATTGGGTTCTAGTGCAAGATCGCTCCAGTTTTCAGACCACTCCGCCAACAGCTAAAGCAGTTGTCTAAAAGCTCAAGTCGGCTGAAGCCGACTAACCCTCTTTTTTGTAGTGCCCTGATACGTACTTTCGCTTTCAGACAACGGCTGATGCTGTTGGCTGTTGGCTGGGTGGTATGGGGACTTCCGCTCTCCTGCACTAGTACAGCAATCACTAAGTTCGCATAAGACTTTTTTAGATTGCTTTGCCCCTGAAAGGGGCTGACATACCAGCCTAGGGCAACGCCCTAGGATTT
>QNER01001097.1 GCA_003646175.1 Candidatus Parabeggiatoa sp. nov. 1 | reverse complement strand
TAACTCGTTGCAGCGTGTTTCAAGACGCTGGCGTTCGCCTTCATAATCTCCCAAAGCGGCTTCTAAATGTTCTACCGTTTGTTTGGCTTGCCTCAGCACCTCTTCTGCTTCGGTATGTTTGTGCTGAGAATCGACTAATTCTTTTTGCAAACCTTCCAACGGAGCGATTTGTTTTTCCAAATTTTGTTGTAATTCATGGCATTGCTTAGTGACTTGTTCTAATTGCGTTTTTAAACGATCTATACCTTGCAACAAGCGAGCATGATCGGTGCGAAGCGACTCCGCACGGACATCGACTTTATGCCGTTCATCCTTAGCCGCTTGCCAAGTTTGACTGGTTTGCGTCACGGTTTCTTGATATAAATCACGCTGACTCGTTAATTCTTCCCGCTCATCGGCTAACCGCCCCATTTCCTCCAGGGCTGCATGTAATTTATCGCTGGTGGCTTGCAAGTCTTGATTATCCTGACTGATTTGCTCAATAAATTCAGCCCGTTCATTAGCAATCCGTTGCAATTGCGCTTTAATATGTTCAAGTCGCGCCTGTTTGCCACCATGCTGCGATTGTAACAGGGACAATTGTTGGCGGATTTCATTATCACGTTGTTGCGCCAGCTCACGCTGATTTTCTTCTTCACGCATTGCTAGACGTTGTTGTTCTAATTCCTTTTCTAGCGTTTGCACCGTTTTATCCAACTCACTCAACTGAGCTGTCATCTCATTAATTTCATGTTCACGCGCCAACACGCCTGCGCGCTCATCGGCACCTTGTTGACTGTGCAACCAATTAGGGCCTAACCAGACACCGTGTGGGATAATGATCGATTCATGCGCCGCTAATTTAGGCCGCAAGCGATAGGCCTCAGCAAGCGTATCGGCCACAAAAACACCTGTTAATAAAGATGTTAATGGCCAAGGGGCCTGTATTTTATCCAGCAAAGAGGAAAATCCCCCTTTCCCCTTTTCCCTTGGAGCGATCCCCTTGTTGTGAGTTTCAAAAACCGCCAATTCCCCTTGCGGCGGATTTTCTAACGCTGCCTGCAACGCTGCCAAATCTTCCACACACAACGCTTGCAAACGCGCACCCAACACGATTTCCACGGCCCGTTCCCAGCCGGACTCTACCTGCAAAGATTGGGCCAGACGCGGCGCATCCTGTAATCCCTGTGCTTGTAACCATGCTTGAAGCTCAGCATCGCTTTTGCCCAAAGCCGCTTCTTGCAAAGCGGCCAATGAGGCCAAACGCCCATTAAGTTTATGGACTTCTAATTGATGATCGTGCAACTGGGCGGACTGATGCTCGGTGACATCACGTAGTTTGAGCATGGCCTCGTGATGCGTTTTCAGCGTCGCCTCGGCCGCTTCTAGCTCGGCTTGGACTTTTGCTATTTCCGCCTCCAAATTGGCCACCATCCGCTCCAAGGCCCTGACATCTAAATCCTTTCCCTCTTCATCTAGGCGCACAAGCCGCTGTTTACTTTGCTCTAACCGCTGCTCAAGATTTTGCATCCGCGCCCGCTCAACTTGGGCTTGTTGCGTGGGGACGGCCGAGCGTTGATTAAATTTATCCCAGGTATATTGCCATTCCCGCAACTCTTCTTCGGCCTCGCGCAAAGATTGTTCAGCAAAATTTTCGGCCTCCAACTTAGCCGCTAATTCCGTTTCAGTTGCTGCCATTTCAGTGTCCAACTGAGCCACTTGTTGTTCATCGGATTCAAGGGTGCGTTGGTTTTCGTTCCCTGCGGTATCAAGTTTTTCCAAATCCTTTTGCAACAGCTCGCGCCGCTCATTGGCATGTTGAATGCCCTGCTCCAAGCTCTTGATGCCACTATCTATTTCATAAAAGCGGGCCTGAGCATCGCTCAACGTGTTTTGGGCAATGGTTTGCGATTCTCGTTGCTGTTTATGCGTTGAATCAAAATCCTGCAAAGCCGAGAGATCTTTTTCTAAAATCGCCGATTGCTCGTCAATAGACTGTTGTTGTTCTTGCACAGCAGTATCAAGCGTGTGCCAGCGTATGGCTTGCAATTGCGCTTTAAGCAACTGTTCTGACTTTTTAAGTTCTTGAAATTTTTCAGCTTGTTTGGCTTGCTTTGTTAACTTATCTAATTGTTTAGCTAATTCATTACGCACATCCTCCAACCGAGTGAGGTTTTCGCGCGTATGATTCATCCGTTGCTCGGTTTCCTTGCGCCGCTCTTTATATTTAGAAATCCCGGCGGCTTCTTCTAAAAACACGCGCAATTCTTCCGGTTTGGCCTCAATCAAGCGCGAAATCATACCCTGTTCAATAATGGCATAACTACGGGGCCCTAAGCCTGTGCCTAAAAAAATATCGGTAATATCCTTACGACGGCAACGGACACTATTTAAAAAATACGTGGACTGCCCTTTGCGAGTGAGTTGTCGTTTCACCGCGATTTCAGAATGTTCGGGATACTGGGGGACATTGACATCCTCAAACACCAATTCGATTGAAGCCTGATCAATCTGTTTGCGTGTGCGAGAGCCGTTAAAAATCACATCGCTCATCGCGGAACCGCGTAATTGTTTAGCGGAACTTTCCCCCATCACCCAACGGACGGCATCAATCACATTGGACTTGCCACAGCCATTGGGCCCAACAACGCCCACCCGATCACTCGGAAATGACAACGTTGTGGGATCAACAAAAGATTTAAAACCAGCGAGTTTGAGTTTACTTAGACGCATTTTGTAGCGAGTGGTCAAAAAAAAGTAAGTAAATTATAACAGCATTGCGCCGTTTTATGGTGACTGCCGACTGAATTTATGTCATTGCTGCTACAGCCAGAATCCAGAACGGGCGCATTCCCAAAAAAAAGGATCGGAATAATTGTCTGAATCAGGATTGATAAGATTTTAGAATTAATATGAGAAATTTTAAAACCGAAAAATCTTGAAATTCCTGAAATGCCTGATTCAGATTGAATTGTTCACCGCAAAGTGGAATACCAAACAGAGTTGGCTCTTCCTTAACGAAGTTGGGGAGCGAAAAATACGTTGGCTACGCTTCGCAGGTATGAAGTTGGTGATTTTTGTCTAACCATTCCATCAAACCCAAATGAACTAAAGTCTCAGACGATATACCACGTACCTGTGCCTCTTTTTCAACTTGTGCATAAAGTTCGGGGGCTAATGTGATACGTTGCCTACAAAGCGCCCTGACTATTCGCTTCAATCTCCGATTTTTGGGAAAAAT
>QNER01001096.1 GCA_003646175.1 Candidatus Parabeggiatoa sp. nov. 1 | reverse complement strand
TTTGTTGCCTAAGGTGAACTACACTTTGGAATGTAACGGTGAGCTTCTACCGGTGCCTGAATATGGTTCGGTACCTGCACCAGGTAGTACGTTGCAATTGATGAATGACGTTGACAATCCCAGCTCTGTCTTTAGTCAAACCATTACCGTTGCTGAGGAAGGTCATGCGGATTTGACGATGGCGAGTTATTCTATTGATGGGGCTTATGCCAATTATTTCAGCGTGTTATCTCCGACATTTCCGTTGACGATTGTAGATGGCGGTGAAGCACAAATCATCACGGTGGAGTGTACGCCATCATCATATACTTTTGTACGCACAGCTAAATTAACCATTAGTAGCAATGATCCGGCGAAATCCGTTGTGGAATACAACCTAGAATGTTACGCTCCTCTGGCTCTGGTGCATCCACAAAAAGGCTATTCTGTTTCACTCGCCTCTGATGCCAAGCAAACTTGGGGAAGGCCTACTCAATTTTCTGGAAGTGTTTCTGTCGCTGACGGAGATCGTGTGACTCAGGGCCTTGCCACTCACTACCAAAAAGTTGATGTCTGGGCCAAGATTGAGGTTGAGGCAGCGCATGTGGGTCAACAAGCGGATTTGCTGTTTGTCATAGGAATGGAGCCACAACAACCGGGCCCTTATGATGAAGGAACCGATACCACTTACAACTCGGTTAGCAGTTCTAGGGAGTTTCATTCATTAGACTGGTATATACCTTCTGACGAGCAACAACCGGTAGAGATGTACGCACCAGCGGAAGGTTGGCAACCAGAACTCATCACCGCTTTTATCCCTAATGTGACTTTGCAAGAATCCATGCAGCGGTCTTATTTTTGGGATAAAACGTTCGAGAAGCCAGGCATGTATCACTTTTGGGTTGGGTATCGTTTAGACAGCGGAGAGATTATCTACAATCCCATGCCTATTAGGCTAGAAGTGCGAGCGGGCGAACAGCCTTATTTTCCTGGCATTGTACAAATCGTTTCGACGGATGTGGATGGTGCTTCTCTCGCTTGGTTACCCGCCACTGACAACAATACACCAGCTGATGCAATCAGTTATGAGGTTCATTTATCAGATCAGCCCGGCTTTGAACCCATGGGAAATACGTTGCATGATGAAGTTATTGGTGTTAATCAGGTTGAATTGGAAGGATTAACCACAGCCACCAGTTATAGTGTGTTGATTGTTGCGGTGGATGCTGATGGTAATCGGAGTAAAGAACGAGATTATCGTACGGTGACGACTTTTAATCAGCCGGTGGTGGTGAGTACGACCATTCAATTTGCGGAAGATAAGCAATTAGGTTTGGGAGAAGCGACAACCGAAGATGGCACGGTGTTTACTTATCCATCGGGCGACTCAGGCGAGCAACCGGAAGTGGGTAGCGTGTTGTTTGTTAACGTGGGAAGAGATGTTTATCTCCGCAAAGTAGATTCAGTGGAAAATACTGCACAGGGGCTCGTAGTACAGACCAGTGAAGCTCAGTTAGCTGACGTTTTAGAAAAGGGTACCATTGATACGCAGCTAAGATTGTTTGATATCAATGAGGCAGCATCACGCATTAGAACACCTGCTGCGGGACTAAGAACCTCGCGCTCATCGCGTCGTGATGGTACTGAGCGTCATGTCATGCGTTGGCAAAATGATTTCCTAGTTGCTGAACAAATCGACTATGTTGGATATGACGGCAATCGTGTCAGAAAGAGTAGTCAAGAAGCTGAAGTGAAAGCAAGTGTGACTTTTGAGCCAAAACTTGACACTAAAGTGGCTTGGGAAAAAACAGGATGGTTGACCCTTCTTGAAGCCAGAATCGTGGCAAGCGGCAAATTGACAGCTGAAATAGGAGCCACTTATAATTTTAAGGCTTCTGGTTCAGTGAAACCAGATCCGTTTGAACTGTTCAGTAAGACTTTTAAAACGAAGTATATACTCGCTGGTGTACCAGTTGATCAGGAGACCACCTTGAGTGCAAAGGCTGTATTTAGCGCTAATGCTTCGGCTGAAGTCAAGGCCAAAGCGGTCGCAACGGCTACCGCTTCCCTTAAAATTGGTATACAGTGGAATCCTAACACAGAAAGCTGGGAAACAATTGCCGAACCGGGTTTTCGTAACTCGTTTACTGCTGATATCAGTGTGCATGGCAAGGTAGTTGGAGAAGTGCGTTTAATTCCTAATATTGAAGTCAAGTTTTATGAGAGATTGGCCGGGAACCTTTCGATTGAGCCGTTTTTAACCAATACCATAGCGGCTGAAGCGGAAAAATCCCAGTTAACGCAGTTTGATGTGGCTTTGCAAGCTGAAGCCTTTGCTAGTGCATCGCTTGATATTATTTTCAAAGACATTGAACTGTTGGAAAAAACCAACATTTGGACATCGCCTGAATGGGTCTTGTTTAGCTTGCCTAAGTTGAGCTTGGAAGGTGCTAGTGGTAAGGTAGGTGAATCAATTACGTTGACAGCGACTGCTGAAGATGGAGTGCGTAATCAATTTGAAGATAGTTCAATTGAGTGGAAGGTATCTCCAGATAAAGCCTCTGTGAGCGGTGGCAAGACAGGAACGTTTAAATCGGACGAGGAAGGCACTTATACTGTGTTCTTTTCAGGGTGTGGTAGGAATCTGCCTTGTAGATTCGCAAGACAGTTTGCTTCTGCTGAAGTGAAAGTAGGGCCTGAAGATGATGAACCGGAAGAGCCGGAAAAACCAGATGGTGATGACGGTGCGTCAAATGGAGATCCTCATTTGTACACTTTTGATGACCTCGCTTATGATTTTCAAGCGGTAGGCGAATTCATTTTGGCTAAATCCACAGTTCCGAATGACAGTTTTGAAGTCCAAGTACGTCAAAAATCGGTTGGGAATCAACAGGTTGCTATTACACAAGCGGCGGTTATGAATGTGGCTGGAGATAAAGTTGGATTTTATATAGGACAACAGCCAGTAACCCATATCAATGGCATTCAGGTAGAACTTTCAGAAGGTTCTATTTCTTTGCCGCAAGGGGGTAGTATTGTCAGACGTAACTCACTCTACAGTGTGGTGTGGCCGAATGGTAATGGACTTGTCGAAGTTAGGGATAATCGTTGGGGATTCCTGGTGAAAACCTACATTAGTAACGCTCAAAAAGGATTTCTTATTGGACTCCTTGGCAATGCTGATGGTGATCCGCAAAACGATATTGTTATGCGAGACGGTACCAATCTAGGAACGTCTCTTAGCTT
>QNER01001095.1 GCA_003646175.1 Candidatus Parabeggiatoa sp. nov. 1 | reverse complement strand
GTATCCGTAAATTTTGACTTATGAAATTAAATTATCTGAACATCTATAGTACAACTAAGTCTAGTACAACTGAGTCTAGTACAACGGATACGCGAAATCAACGGATAATAGTACAACGGATACACGAAATAAACGGATAAATAAAACGAGATAATTCTCACTCAAATCTAAAACCACAACGATATAAAAAAAATGTCCGAATCAGAATTAACAGCACACAAGGATTGACAGAATAAACCCTCTAAAACCAAAGCACTTATCCTGAAAATCCTAAAATCCTGTAAATCCTAATTCAGACAATTGAAGAATGGTGGGTTGAACCTAGCAGGTAACGAAGTTGCGCTTTGCTCTACCCACCCTACACTCCTACGGTATATCAGTACCACCGTATGTCGATTGATCCGGTTTTGAATACTTAATAATGACGGTAATATCCTTGTTACCATCTTTCCGGTAGTCTTTCAACCTGTCAAAAAACTTACTTTCGACTTCTATACACCCATGTGTATACCCTTTTTTTGAATCATGGAAGTAAAAACTTCCTCTTCCTTTGGTATTAGTTCCCTTCATTGGTGTTAATTTAGCACGTTCCTTTCCCCACGGTTCCTGAAAAGGGCCCGGTATTTTTTCAATCCCTCCCTTTGGATTTGAAACAAGAGAATAACCCCCCTTCACTTTTCCATATTTCGCTACCCTGTTGGGTTCAGGTTTAAGATTAATAGAGTACCTTCCGCTTGGAGTAGGCCCCTTATCTTTGCTGTTGTCATATTTTGCTTGTTGATGTTTAGGCAATCCCGACGTGGCTTTATATGTGGCAACGAGCTTCTTTGTATCTCCTGCTTTTCCAGCATACCATGAAACCTTGCCGCCAGTTACTTTTATCCAGTCCCTTCCATCAGGGTCTATACGAACTACTGGATTGTGCGATACATACGAATACAAAGCCAATTTCTTTGACAATTCTGATAATCTTTTAGGATCAGAAAGAATATCCAATAACACGGGATCAGGCGATTGCCAAACACTCGTCCTCGGATCATAATACCGCGCCCCAAAGTAATACAACCCCGTCTCTTCATCAAACTCCTTAGCCGTAAACCGATAAGGCGTGCGCTGCGTATTACTGGACTGCTCCACAAAGGTTTCCCCAAACGGGAAATACTCCAAATGCTGGAACAACTTACCTTGGGTATCAGACACATAAGCACTACTCCCCAAATGATCCGGGTGATAGTAGTACAAGTCCTTCTCCAGCGGTACCTTGCCATTCGGATTCTTACCCGGCTTGTCCTGTTTCATCAACTTGGAGACAAGGCGAGTTTTACCCGCATAAATATGCTTAGTGCCACCTTCGCGGTTGCGAATCACGAAAAACTGGTTGACATAAGCCGTTTCGCCCTGGGGCCCCCGCTTAATCACCCGTTGTCCGGCATCATTGTACTTGTACGTCTTGGTATGCCCATTATCGCTAATCGACTGGATGCGGTTTTCCTCATCCCAAACAATGGTACGACGAGTGCCATTACGATCATGCTCCCAACCCATCTGATTACCGTTGGCATCATAGCTAAACGTCCGCTCACCAAAGATGCGTCGGCGCATGAGGCTGCGAGCCACCATAAGCATATTGCCAGTCATAAGTCGTCTTCTTCTGGGTAATCAATTTCCCCGACGGCTGACGTAGCGTATGCAGTTGGTTTTTGGCCTGGATATTATGGATGCTGTCATACACCATATCCAGCTGATAACGATGCTGTTTACTCGGCTGATAGTCGAAAGTCCCTTCCGCATGAACCAACCGATACAAATCGTCATATTCATACTGAAAGTGCGTCTCGCCACCCATTTTACTGGGCGATTCCACCGCCGCTAAATTGGCTTGGCCGAGAATATTCCCAACATTATCATACAGATAAGTCAAGTCTTGGAACAGCGTCTCAAGCCCAGTCTCCTCGTCCTCCTTACCGGTTTGCAACGTCGCCAAACGCCGATTCAACGGATTGTAACTATAACGAGTCCGGACATTATTGCCCAATTCCACCAACTGGCGTTGCCCAAACTTGTCATACTCCAACCGCTTCAGGTAAGTGTAATCATGCTGGGCCTTTTGGCCATCTGCGGCCCTAATCGAGCCACCCGAATCATACTGATTTGTTAGCACTTCCCCATCCGGGTAAATCAAACTTTGCAGCCGGTTCCAGGTATCAAACACATACTCAGTGGTATAAACCTCTGGACTATTCGGGCTATTGCCTTCAGTATCCGAGGCCACCGTTTTGATGGTTTTAACCGTTTCACCCAACGGCCCATAAAAGCGTTCCTCCAGCCCCGATTGATCTTCAACGGTGATGATACGGTTAGCGCGATTATCAGCAGCCCCCGGCTCACCATACGTATAACGCACATCAATCGACGGAAACACCGTTTTATCTTTGTCATCAATGCGCGGCGGATAAGTAATGCTCATCAGGCGGTTATAGTCATACTGATAAACAATCGCCAAACCCTCAGCCCGCAAATTGGCCGTGATTTTATGGGTGACATTCGAGGCCAAATCATACAGCGTCTCCGTCAAACCCATATCCGGATTATCAATATGGGTACGCCGGCCCAGATTGTCATAGTCAACCTGAGTGACATGGTTTTGATCATCAATCACCCGGACGATTTGCTTCAGCGGATCATAATCGTAGCTCGTCCACAGAATCTGCTCGCCACCGTTATTAAACTCCTTAACCGCAGTGATAACGCCGCGCACATCCTTATACGTTTCCTTGGAGATGTCGTTAGCATCCGTCACGCGCGTCAAGAATTGGCGTTGCCCATGCCGATCCAAGCCAAACCCATACGCCATCTCAGTACTCGTGTTATCCGGGATCGTGGTGCGAATATTGCGATCCAACACATCATACGTCGTCACCGTCGGTTGAACGCTATTCACCCCCGGATTAAACACACCTTGACTGCCCAAGGCTTCGGTGATCGGATAATATTGCGCAATACCGCGCCCAATAAAATCAAACGTGATATGCCCGGACACCGTCATCATCTCTTGCGCCGCCGTCTCTAAACCGCTGTGAATCGTCGCATCCTTTTTGGTTTGCAACACCCGCTTAAGCCCATCGGTAAACAGCACGGTTGCTATCGGATCATTCACATCCCGATAAACATCAATATGTTGCGTGAGTGCCCAAGGATCATCGGCTTCGGGATGATACGCAAAGCGAAT
>QNER01001094.1 GCA_003646175.1 Candidatus Parabeggiatoa sp. nov. 1 | reverse complement strand
TGGCGTATAAATACCACATTCTGAGAGGAACTTTGCCACCTGAATAAAATTGGTAACGACATCATCAAGAATATTAGGGTTTTCTTGTGTTCAAACGGATACTATCCCATCGAGGTATAGCATCCGTAAAATCACCACATGTACAGGACTACCAAATTTCCATTCTAAACTGGCTCGACAAGCTTGTGACGTATAAATACCACATTCTGAGAGGAACTTTGCCACCTGAATAAAATTGGTAACGACATCATCAAGAATATTAGGGTTTTCTTGTGTTCAAACGGAAATTGATAAATTAACGAATAAACCCAATCCCTCTTCAATTCAGCTTCAAAATCCTAGAGGTTGCAAGGATTTTCAGAGTCAACCGCTCAAGTTAAGGAGTGCTGTCGGGTTTTAATTCTTTGATTTCTTAATCCGTTGTACTGAGACTAAAAACCATTCACCATTCATCATTCATCATTCATCATTCATCATTCATCATTCATCATTCATCATTCACCATTCATCATTCTTTATTAAATATCTAACTTGCAATCTGTCAATGGTGTACCAACACAAGTTAGGATGTAACCGGCAGCTTTTTCATCTTCTTCTAAGCCATCTTCGCATTCCATATCGATTTTGCCCTCTAATAGCCGCGCTTTACAATCGCCACAGTTACCAGAACGACAACCATAGTCGAGATCGACATCGTTTTCTTCAGCAACATCCAGTAACGGCGTTTTACCATCGGTAGTCACTTGTTTACCAGAACGCGCAAAGTCAATGGTCAAAGACTTGGCCTGGGTTTTCGTTACCGGTGCGGTGGGTGGTTGAGCCGGTGTTTCTGGTGTGGGTACAGTGGTCGGATGAGTTGCGACGGGCGTGGTTTTGTTATTTGGCGATGTGCGAGTGCCTCCAAAGCTTTCGGTATGGAAATTTGCCATATTGAACGCATGTTCGACCAAAATGTTTTTCATCGCATCCATAAATGGAGCCGGCCCACACATAAACACATGGCGTTCATGCAAATCTGGGACAACGGTTTCTAGGACCCGGCCGTTAATGCGGCCGGTTAAACCCATCCAATCACCGCCACTACCGCGAGTAGATGTGACAATAACCGGAGCAAACATCTTGTAACGGGAAGTTAATAATTCCAGTTCTTTGCGGAAGATAATGTCATTAGGGCTGCGGACTGAATTTAAAAACTTAATATCCACATTGGCAGAGACATCGCACAACCAGCGCGACATAGACATCAGTGGGGTAACCCCACTGCCACCGGTCAAAAACAGGATTTTCTTGGGAATCTTGCCCGGTACTAGGCAGAATTTACCTTTTGGCCCGGCGATGCTGATTTTATCACCGACTTTCAAGTTATCTGGCAACCAATTTGAAACCTGGCCGCCAGGCACTCGTTTGACGGTAATTTCCAACACATAAGGCCTTGAAGGTGTGGAAGAAATCGTATAAGAACGCAACACTTTTTTGCCCTGAATGTTTAGCACCAAGGTACAAAATTGCCCAGGCCAGTAGACAAACTTGCATAAGGGATTACCTTGGAAACGGAACGTATAAACATCATGGGTTTCGGCTATAATATCAGTCACATACAGAGGTGTTGCCTGGCCTTGCCATAAGGGTAAATCGGCTTTGCTATCAATCAAAGTGGTATCCACCGGTTCGGTGGGGGGTGGCAAATTCTCTTCCATATGCTGTAATAATCGGGTGGCATCGGGGGGACGTGCATCAGGTTTGGGTGCTTCTAGCCGTTCCAGCAAGACTTGACTGGCTTTCACACTGGTTTGGGAACAATAGGGGCAGCGTCCTTCATGAGAAGTGACGATATTAACATAGTGTTCTTTTTCAAGCTGCCCTCTTGATTTGTGGAAACTCACATAAGTCGTCTCGCCTTTCACTCGATCACTGACGATAACCGGTAAAACCAAACAGTTACCTGTTTGTCGGCCAGTGATACGCATAAAGTCCCCGGTTTTGACGCGATGACGTTCTGCCAAACTGGGGGAAATATGTAAAGGATTTTCATCCGGCATATTGACGGTTGGTGTCGCCTTGCCAGAGTTAAAAGTGTTGATAGCAAAGCGAATACGTTCACGATCATCAAGCAACCCAGAGCGCCCGGAATTAAGGATAACGCCTTCAGGAAAGTCTAAATCGACTTCGGTAGGCGTAAAAAACGTGAATTTGCGTGGTTGGCGAAAAATGTCACCAAAAGGTGAATAGTCTTTGCGATCATAATCTAACCGGTAACGGTGGGTGCCAACGCCTCCATAAATAATAGAACCTTGTTCCAGCAACTCATCCCACTGAATCGGTCGCCCATCCTCATGTTCTGGCGCACAATACAATGGGCCGCTCCCGCCATTCATGTAGTCTAGTATCCGTTGCCATAATTGCGGGCGGCTGACTTCACCCCCAAAGCGTTGTAAGCCTTCGCCAAAACGTTGCTTTAAATAGCCGGATTTGGCATGACGGGCTAAATCGGGGTGTGCCGTGGCTACGGCTTCATCGGTTTCCAGACGCTGAGCAATTTCTGCCATTACATCATAAATAATAGTGGCATCGGAGCGGGTTTCTGGAGCCGCTTGTTTTTGCGGCACTGAAACGGACATTTTCCATTCACCGTTTTGATAAACTTTCGTTGTTGCTGGGTGGGGTGGTGACGGAATAATCAAATCGGCTTGTTCGACGCTAAACGGATCCGGAATGGGATCGATGATCACTAATTGCGTATCTTGATCTTTGAGTTTCCGCAAAAAACGCGGCCTATCCATCATATTGGCTTCAAATTGGGTACCAAAGGTGATGAACAATTCGCGAGTGCCGGGCGTAATATCAGAATAATCCAGTGCGGCAATGGGGGGATCTTCCAATACTTTGGCATAAGCATCTTCTGGCAACCCCATCCGTTGAGCAACCTCTGTCGCTTTAGTAATAATGGGGACGCGCCCCATAAAATATTTACGCGACATTCCTTGTATTTCGCTTTCGGCATTAATTTGCCCCGGCACGCGCAAAGTCCCACCTGCCGCACTACCATCGGCATTTAAGCCATATTTGCCCAACATACCTAATAAATCTCCCCATAAACAATGGGTTACAATCCCACTGGTTTGAGATAATCCGACTGAGGGAATATTAATAGGCACGGTATCCGCTGTGGCAAGTTTCTTGGCAATATCTTTAATGCCGTTGAGTAGGCGTTCAACATACTGAGGCTCTGGCGCAAT
>QNER01001093.1 GCA_003646175.1 Candidatus Parabeggiatoa sp. nov. 1 | reverse complement strand
GAAGCATTGGAACGCAAAGTCGGTAAAATGACATTATATAGAGAGGAGCGGTATTCGGGATTAGTCTCACGTACCGTTTTGAAGACGAGTCTGTACTGGAAACTTTACAGGCTTAGTTTAACTATACCGATTTAACGTAACCCATTGATTTAATTGAAATTAGCATTAACACAAGTGTCATAAAATCAAGCACTTAAGATGAAATCGGTATAATGTCTATTAAGTTTTGCAAGAGCCTAAATGGTAAAAAACTTTTCCGGATATAGTTATCTAGAAAAATTTCTAGCCCAAATTTTTCTGTACCGGACCTTCGATCTTTGGCTTCCTTCTAATATTTTTGTATCGATAAAAAACTTGATTGAAGATGACTATAATATGCGACAACAAAGAATGTAATAAAGTAAATGGTAATTTTTGCTAAATACCGCTCACCATTCGCTTAATAATAAATTTATTTAATATCGAAGCAAATCATTTCAGTGATATTTTTTCAATGGATTTGCACATTTTACCCTTGCCACCCTAGAAAATAGTGTTATCTAGAATATTCATTACAAAAATTGTGGTACAAAAAATGCTGTATAACCAAATTCTTATTTTTCAACGAGATCATCTTATTTTTCAACGAGATAAAAATAAAGTTTTATGATTTTCTTGAGCGAATGAAGAGATGCCTGTTAATATTAACGTTTGTTTAATTAATCAAAACTTTTTGTGTCTATTTGATAAAATTAAAATTAACCACCCTTAAGCCGTAGAATCACATCAAAGTATTAAAAAGAGGGTTTAGGGACTTGGAAAAAAATAATCCACCCATAACAAATCCAGTGCTATAATAGATTTTACTGTTAATTAACTATGTTTCGATAAAAATGAAATAAGCCCCCAAAATAAAATCCCTAAATAAAATCCCTTTTAAAAAGTAGTGCAGCCAAAAAATTAACGGGTGCTTTACTAGTGCTTTTGAAGCCGAAACGACACTCGACCGATGGCAACGCGATTTGCTGAAAGAGAGCTTTTTTGTGCCAGACACCAAAGCTTTCAGCATAAAGGAATTGTCAAGCGGCATACAGTGCATGGACAATTATCAAGCTCGTGGTGCCCGCTCATGTAAGGGACGCGGCGGAAAATAATATACGCAATCGATCCCAAGTTTTTGTCAAAAACTTGGTGTATCAAAGCTGCTGTTGCGTAAGTTATTTGTTGCTGTGTCCCTAAGAGAAATTACCGAATTTAGAAAGTGATATTAGAGAAATCGTTGACCCCCACAGTATCGCTTCCCCAAATTTAAACCCCCCCTTTGCCTATACCAGAATGATCGCAAAAGCCGTCTGGCAAACCCGAAGAGATGAAAAAAACTATACCGACGAACAACTTCCCCACAGAAAGGACAATAAGTAATCTTTTAAATCGTCTTGGGTATCGTCTCAAGCGAGAGCAAAAAACCAAGCCATTGAAAAAAATTCCACAGGTAGATGAAATATTCGACAATGTTGAAAAGGCGAGAATAGAGACGCTGACAGTAATCCTGACGTTTATCGATACTCAATTGATACCAAGGGCCGTTGTCAAAATAGGTGAATTTGGGGATGAAGTATCTTTTGGAATAAAGGGTTCTCTGGCAAGAACCAGGGCACATCGCGGTAAACAACCGGTTGTTAAAACCACAGGTATTCAAACGGGGCTGAAAATGTTTGGTGCTATTGAGTTATTGGTGATTGGCGGGTACATGGAATCTCTCGCTTATTCAAAGGAGGAGCGTGAAAATAATATTCGCCGCAAAAGTTTACAGCTTCGCGAAAAACTTCTTAAAGCGACTGGTATTTTATTTAGCCGCAACTCCCCAATGACACCAAAGTCAATAAAAGCATTGTACGCTTCCGACGTTCCTGAAAACGTTCTTGAAAATTTGAAACCATTAAAAAATGAAAAGTACAAGACAAAGGCATTTTACTGTAGTGAAAGAAAAAGTCTTGGGTAAAGAGTCTTTTACTCAATATCATACCCTAATATTAAAACACTCAGACCTCATGACGATTCAATGGGGAAAGCATAGTTTTCGTTTCTCAAACAGCACGAGCCACATTTTGGAGCGAAAATTAAATTATATTGATTGAAGATGATGCACCTTATCATAACAATAAGGTGGTACAAGAATTTGTAGAAAAACATGCAGTTCGCTTAGCGGTTCATCGGTTGCCTGCTTTTTCACCAGATTAGAATCCTACCTCCAAATTATGGAAAAATACTTCACTTGATGCCAGGAACGAAAAGTATTTCAAAACTTTTGAAGAGCTTCGTGACTCAGTGGAAAATGCCTTTCAAAAATATCTATTCGATGCAACTCATATTATTCGTACCATTAAAAAATGACGTTTGGAAGCCTCTCGTGCATGATTGGATAATTTGAATGTGGATAACATAATTACTGGGAAGTCTTGTTTTGAAGGTGTGAAATTATTTATATGAAAAACTATAAGTCGTTAATTTCATTGTGTGTGGCTACTTTGATACGACGCGCAACGCACTGTTTAATTATAAAAAAATAATTAAAAATAAATTAGTTATGTATATTTTGAGTGCTTGAAAGTGCGTGGAATGGTAAGCTCCATAACTCATTGATTTTATTGAACCGTCGTCCTAAAGTAGCCACACCCAATTTCATTAACTATTAATATCTAGTACACTGTCAATTTGGTTTTGTCGGGTTGATAGTTCGCTAACTATATGAATATTATTAAATAAATAAATAAATAAAAATATCACCCAACAAAAGTTTCTTGACAATGTACTAGTGTTTTCAATGGTTTACGTTTATTTAGGAACAAGTCTATTAATAAAAACAATTACTTAATTAATTTTATCAACATGACTTTCGGGTATCCAAAAATTTGTGGCATTAAAATGATAACGATTTCTTTGGAGCAAATATTATCAGGGTTTGGTGAGCCCATTTTCATTTAAATGCACGCTTTTTCAATTTACCCGAAAGTCATGCTCAAAATAAGAAACCATTTTTGATTGAAAACGGTTACATAAAATGGAGGTCACACTCATTAAAGAAGAAATATTGTGAAACCTATTGATGTTTGATGATGAATTAGACAATAATCATTACAGTTTGTGCGACCCGTTCACTGCGAAAGTAGCCTAATAAGGCTATATAAACAGGGGACTTAAGAGAAATCTTAAGGATAACTTAAATGATGTGTGCTTGAAAGTAAGCACCAGGCGTACAGCCGCCTT
>QNER01001092.1 GCA_003646175.1 Candidatus Parabeggiatoa sp. nov. 1 | reverse complement strand
ACGCGCACAAGGTGAATATTATCAGCCGGATCATTGGACAGAATACACTTTTCCCAAAGGAACTGCTCAAGAACCAATACGCGGAGTACGCGCTGAAGATGCTAAGGCATTTTGTGAATGGCTAACACAAAGACAGGGTGGTGATATTGTGCGTTATCGTTTGCCAAAACATATTGAAATAATGGATTATTCTCCGATAACGGTTAGGAATAACTTGGCCACGTGGTGTCGAACAAATGATGGTTATAGTTTAAATGGGTTGACAACTGAATATAAATCAAGTATTTCGCTGTGGGCGACAGGGGTTTCTAAATTACCATTTGATCTTAACGTATCCCATCTTAACGTTCTTGATCTCGACAGTGCCTTTGAAAGCACCCGCGCCCTCGTCTTCGCACGCGAATTCACTAACGAATTTGCTAACGGCATCGTTGAAGCCTTCAAATCCGCCCGTGACTTCGTCCGCGCCCACAACCTTGCCGGCAACTACCTCGTCTGCGACCTCGCCCGCGTCGACGCTCGCAACCTCAACTCTCTCTATGACGCAATAAAAAAACCAGAGCGTTTTCAAGCGGCAGAAAAAATTGTTCAAGATATGCAAGCAGGCTCAAACGTTGTTCTATCGCGATTAAAGACATTACTCCACGATATGCGGTTTGTTGCAACTGCCACACCGGTGGAGGCACGACAAGCATGGCGACAATATATAGCAATAGTTGCCGAATCTATTTGGATTGGTTATGACAAATTGGAAAAATTGGAACGTCCTGGGTGGAAACGTTGGTTGTTTCGTCGCAGTCAATCTGATTACTGTAAAGACAAACAAGCAATCTTAAACCTCTATTGGTGGTTACAGATAGTCATGGCACGAGAAGATGGCAAGTTGCCGGCGTGGGAGGGTATTCGTATTGTGCGGGAGCGGGAGCGATTGTGAGTAATTCATCTGGAGTACAACGGATACGCGAAATAAACGGATAAAGACAAAGTTCATCTTGATATTTTGTGATTCTATCAACATTAATATTTTGAGCTTAGAAGCTTAGAAAAGTTGCCGTTTATCTATAGGTGCGAAGTGGTATAAAAAATAATAAATCAAAAACTCAAAAATAGCCTTATCCGTTTATTTCGCGTATCCGTTGTACTCAACCGTACTCAACTGTACTCAACAGAGAGAAAAAACCAACATGAAAAACATCTTTAGCAAACAAAAACAACCTGATACACCAGCTACCGAAAACCTTATCCAAGATATCCAAGATCGCCTACAAGAAGGCAGCTTAGGCCCCAAAATGGTACTTATTCCCAGCGGGCAGTTTCGGATGGGAGATGTTCAGGGCACTGGTTTTGAGAATGAACAACCGCTGCATGAAGTGGCAGTGGCAAGCTTTTTAATCGGGCGTTATTCGATCACTTTTGCCGAATACGATCAATTTGCCGATGCGACGGCCCGAGAAAAACCCAATGATGAAGGCTGGGGACGTGACAATCGCCCAGTGATTAATGTGACTTGGGAAGATGCGATGACTTACACGGAATGGTTAAGCCAACAAACGGGGCAACAATATCGCCTTCCCACCGAAGCCGAATGGGAATACGCTGCCCGTGCCGGCACCGAAACCGATTATTGGTGGGGCAATGAAATTGGGACTAATCGGACCAATTGTCGAGCCAGTGCGAGTCAATTCAGTGGTAAACAAACGGCACCTGTCGGTTCATTTGTGCCCAACCCATTTGGTTTATATGATACGGTGGGGAATGTTTGGGAGTGGACAGGTTCCGGCTACGAACCCACCTATAGCGGCAAAGAGCAATGTTGTTTGAGCAAAGAGGATACTGGGCAAAAAGTGTTTCGCGGTGGCTCTTGGGATAGTAAACCAAAAGCGGCCCGCGTATCATTTCGCTTTGATTGGCGGTTCCAGCCTAACTTGGTGGGTTTCCGTGTTGTTAGGATTTAACACGTTGTCATTTCTGTGAGTTTTTCGTTTCCGGCGAACCTTGCACAGCCCTCGTTCGTGCAAGGTTCGCCTGGAACGAATGTTAGTTCATCAAATCTACTTACCAAAGGCCTTAAAAATCCTGATACCAAAAAAATTTATTAATTCATTCTAACTCACGAGGCTGAGCGATTGACACGAATTAATTGCCCCAAAAGCGCTGCTTCTAATTCAATCGCTTCATGGATACGTTTTGCTTGTTTGACAAAGTTCGGATCGAAGGTGCAAACAATGATGCCAGCATGTTCAGGTTGGAGACGGTGGAGACGAATAAAGTGCTTACGATTGATTGTCAACACAGCCCGCCCTTCTGCAATAGCAAACGCCAAAACCGCCTCGTCAGGCACACCCAATTTGGAGTGTCCAGTGTCATGGGTAGTTAGTACATCGTGCCCTAACAGACGGAGTTCATTAACAACAGGTAGTGGAAAATTTTCATCCCCATAAAGTTTAGCCATAATATTTTAATCTTCTGCTTCATTTTCACGGATATGTTGTTCAATTTCGGCCTGATGAGAGCGAACATAAGTCCAAGCATTTGTCAAATCTTCGGCACGTAAATTGGGATAGCATCGTAACAAATCCGCTTCACTTGTCCCCAAACGTCTGGCCCGTTCTAATACCCAAACCGGTATTCGTGTACGGACAATGCAAGGCTCACCACCGCAAACACCCGGGGTGCTTTCAATGCCGGGTGTCGCGTCCCATAAATCACGCACAACCCATTGAAGTAATTGTGCTTTTTCTGCTTTTGTCATCACCACAAGCAATTGATTAGCTTGTTGGAGTGCTGTCATTTTTTTTGCATCTGTTGTCATTTTTTTATATAAGTAGTCTAGTATAGTACAACGAATTAACGAAATAAACGATTAAATGGCGATATCGAAGCACCTGCGTTGATTTCACCATTCCCTATTCCCATTCGTTGTTTTCGCCAATTCGTTGTACTTGTTTTAAAAGGGCTATCCCAACTATCTTTTTTTAGTACAAAAGTTCGCTTTGTCTTTTTGAGACTCGCCGTGTTTCGTACAAAGTTCGCTTTGTACTCCTGATCCCTTCTTATCAATCCGCATCGATTATACAATCCTTGTCGTTATTGTTGCACTCAATGAGACACCCTAAAAAATAGTGCATAAAGCACAGGCACAACAATCAAAGTTAACACGGTGGCAAAAGTGAGTCCGAACATAATAGTGACAGCCATGCCTATGAAAAAAGCATCAAAAACAAGGGGGATCATGCCAAGTACTGT
>QNER01001091.1 GCA_003646175.1 Candidatus Parabeggiatoa sp. nov. 1 | reverse complement strand
TCCGGCTCTTTTTTGCGGACGGAAACAACAAATGGACTTGTTAATGAATTGGGTCAACATGATACCCAAAGAAATGGCAAAATCCCGTGCTTTGTTAGGACGACGCAAGTGCGGCAAAACCGCGATTATGCAGCGATTGTTCAATATTTTGTGGAACCAAAACGGTCAAATTATTCCGTTTTAATTTGAAGTTCTGGATCATGATCAATGGCTCCTGGATTTTGCGGATGCGTATTACCGCACATTTATTAGCCAATATTTGTCGTTTAAAACGAGGCAAGTGCTTGCCCCTGAAAATCAACCTTGGGACTTTACTGAGCTGACCAAAATGGCCCAAGAGATAGACGACAAAAACGCGTTGAAGGATATGGAGTCGTTCCAAAGATATCTTGATGCGAAACAGGAACATCAAGCCATGAGATGGGCATTTGGCGCACCCGCCGTATTTACTGGACTGGAAAATGTCTTTGTCCTGGTCATGATTGATGAAATCCAATTTATGACCAAATATATCTTTCACGATCAAGAACGCCAAATATTGGCCCATAATCTACCCGGTGCCTATCATGGTTTAGTAGAATCCAAAGTCGCGCCTATGCTAGTTTCGGGGAGTTATATTGGCTGGATGATGCAAATGATGCACGAGATGTTTGTTGGCGGCCGGCTGAAACAAACGCCCATCTCACCAAAGCTTGCTGAAGAGGAAGGCATGGAGGCCGTTTATCAGTATGCCCAACACAATAATAAAACCGTTTCTGACGAAGCCGCCGTCGCTATCAATTTATTCACTCAGAGTGATCCGTTTTACATTGCGTCGTTATTTCGGAGCGATTGGGAACATCAGGATTTTAACTCGGTTGATGGGGCGATGAAAACCTTGGCTTTTGAAATCAGGAACACAAAAGGCGAGCTGTTTGGTACTTGGTCCGAATATATTTATTCAACCATCAAAGAAGTGAATGATCAATACGCCAAGAAAATCATGTTGTTTCTGTCTAAAGATAGATACAAGGAATATACTCGGATTGAGATCAGCAATCACTTGGGTGGCAAACTGTCAGACAGCAAACTGGAAAAGAAACTCCAGGCCTTGGAATATGGTGATTTGATTACGAGGCCCGGCCTCAGTCATTTTCGTTACTGCGGTATTCCCGATGACATCTTGGATTTGATATTTCGCTCACTGTATCAAGAAGAAATTGAGCATGAAAAACCCAATATAGAAAACGAACTTCAAGCCAAGTTAAAAGCCATTGAAAAGGATAAGCACTCTTTACAGGGACAAGTGAATGAATTGAAAGGGCGAGTGCTAGAATGGACTGTTTACCGAGAATTGAATCAATCTCGCAAAAAGGGCCAACCTATCAAAGAATTTAAAGAGCGGCTTCGATCCATAAAGAAGCAATATGCCGACAAAATGGAAAATATGTTAGCCATTGCGAGTCAAAGTGCCTTCGACAAAACCTGGGTCAATCACTTTATCCCATTGCAAGGAACAACATCGGTAGAAGTTGATGTGCTGACCGAGGGCGCGGATGCTGACAGTTGTTGGGCTTTCGTGTTTGAGATGAAAAACCGCGATGAAAAAAACCTGCCATCCATGAAAGAGGCGGGGTGGTTTGTTGCCAATGTTTCTAGGGTAAAACAATGGTTAACACAACAAACCGGCAAGCCGATTAAGTTTATTTGTCCGGTTTATTTGAGTGCCGAGGGCTTTAATGCTTCGGTTGAAGAATGGCTCCATGAACAGGGCGTATTGACGACGGATTGGGCGCATTGGGCACGATGAAAAGCATAACTACAAGGATTGCTTATAAAAAAGGATTGATTGGTGGGCATTGCTACTGAAAACTCCGGAAAAGTCTGTAAGTAATTGATTTGTTGTTGGGCATGTTTTTGTAAGTAATTGAAAATATTGGATGCCAAAAAGTTCTCCGGAGTTTTCAGATTGCTACGATCTAATCCTTTATTATAAACAATCCTTGTAGTTATATATCGGTTTTATAAACAATCCTTTAACATAACACATTAGTTATGAACCAAAAAAACTAGAAATTGTGATTTTTATCAGTATCTTACCGTTTGAAATGCCGCCTATTACTGTCAATGCTATCAGCCTCATCTTATGGGGATTTATACTCCCAATCATCGTCTGGCTTGGTTTTAAACCCACTGTGATTGCAACCGGACAAATCCCATTACTTAAGAAAACTCTGGCGATATTCAAAGGGGAACCGAAAATTTTTGATGCCCTGTTAAGTCAAGAGCAATCGATCAGCACCGAACAACTGGCCGGTGATATTCTGCTCGGCGATCCCAACAGCCCGATAAGCATCATTATGGTCAGCAGTCCTTTTTGATTACACGCCGGCTTTCAATGCACTGGAAAAACTGTTCAGCGAATTTCCCGAAGGAGTCAAAGTGCTGATTCGGATTTTGGATGGAGGCAAACGGGATGTCACCCAACAATTGTTGGCCTTCTCAGACAACCCCGAACTAGCTGAAAAAGCCCTACACGCTCGGTACATCCAAAAATACAAAAAGGACTCGGTTGCTTGGTTGCAACAATTTGCGACGACTGAACCAGCCGATTCAGAAACCATTGCTCAACGACTGGATGAAATTGCCGAGTGGTGCAAAGAAAACAACGTATCGGGAACGCCCGCGGCCGCAAATTGCCCCTGACGCTCAAAATCAGCGATGTAAAATACTACTTGCGGGCCTTATTTGAAGAAATTTAGGAAGAATCAACATATTAGGCTTCTCAAAGCTCGTTTTGTACTCCTCTCTTTTGACGCTGCTGCCTAATCGTACAAGGTTCGCCTGAAACGAATGAGAAAATACCAGGTTCCAAATTTAAAGTCCTGCATGTAGATTTCAAACCGCGACAGATGCTATCCCTTTTTTTTAGGGATAGTATCTGTTGTCAAAAAACCGCGACAGATGATATCCCTTTTTTTTAGGGATAGTATCTGTTGTCAAAAAACCGCGACAGATGCTATCCCTTTTTTTTTAGGGATAGTATCTGTTGTCAAGAACCATGACGGATACTATCCCAAAAAGAAGGGATAGTATCTGTTGTCAAGAACCATGACGGATACTATCCCAAAAAGAAGGGATAGCATCCGTTGAAAGTTGGAACCATGACGGATACTATCCCAAAAAGAAGGGATAGCATCCGTTGAAAGTTGGAACCATGACGGATACTATCCCAAAAAGAAGGGATAGTATCTGTTGTCAAGAACC
>QNER01001090.1 GCA_003646175.1 Candidatus Parabeggiatoa sp. nov. 1 | reverse complement strand
ATAAGTTCCACACTTCACCTATTTTTTGTCTCCCATCTTCAAGGGTTTCGCCCGTTCTAAAGACGGCCGCATTATTTTGCATAACGTGCTGCATTTTCAAGCGAATTTCCGCGGAGCTTTGGCTACCTTTGGCATAGCGTAATTTATCCAAACGCGCCAAAGCCGCTTCTCCCGCATTCTTGGGTAGCGGTTTATGGGGTGCTTTGCGTGCCATTATCTGGGCGCAACGTATCGCAGCCGCCCGTCCAAACACGATAATGTCAAGCAACGAATTGGAGCCTAAACGGTTAGCCCCATGCACCGACACGCAGGCACATTCACCAATCGCCATCAAACCACGCACCACACGTTCCGGATTACCGTCTTTGAACGTGACAACTTCCCCATAATGATTGGTGGGAATGCCACCCATGTTGTAATGCACAGTGGGTAAAACGGGGATAGGTTTTTTAGTGACATCAACGTTAGCGAAAATTTGAGCCAGTTTAGCAATGCCAGGTAAACGTTCATTGATGAGTTCAGCATCCAAGTGCTCAAGGTGTAAATGAATATGATCTTTCTGCTCACCGACACCGCGCCCTTCACGGATTTCCATTGTCATGGCACGGCTAACCACATCACGCGAGGCTAAGTCTTTGGCGTTAGGCGCATAACGTTCCATAAAGCGTTCACCTTCAGAATTAGCCAGATAACCGCCTTCCCCGCGCACACCTTCAGTAATTAAACAGCCAGAACCATAAATACCGGTGGGGTGGAATTGCACAAATTCCATATCTTGCAAAGGCAAGCCCGCACGTAGCACCATGCCGCTACCATCACCGGTACAAGTATGAGCGGAAGTGGCTGAAAAATAGACACGTCCATAGCCACCGGTTGCGAGTACCACTGCGTGGGCACTAAAACGGTGGATAGTCCCGTCAACCATATTCAACGCGATCACGCCCCGACAGACACCGTCATCATCCATAATTAAATCAAGCGCGAAGTATTCAATAAAAAATTCGGCTTGGTTTTTGAGGCATTGCTGATAAAGCGTGTGTAAAATCGCATGTCCAGTCCGATCAGCCGCTGCACAAGTTCGTTGGGCGATGCCTTCACCATAATTGGTCGTCATCCCGCCAAATGGACGTTGATAAATTTTCCCTTCTTCAGTACGTGAAAACGGCACACCATAATGTTCTAACTCAATGATGGCTGGGACAGCTTCCCGACACAAGTATTCAATAGCATCTTGATCACCCAACCAATCAGAGCCTTTCACGGTGTCATACCTATGCCAATGCCAATTATCCGGCCCCATATTGCCCAGTGAAGCACTAATACCACCTTGAGCTGCGACAGTGTGGCTACGGGTTGGAAAGACTTTAGTGATACAGGCAGTTGTCAAGCCTTTTTCGGCCATGCCCACCGTCGCACGCAAACCGCCACCGCCAGCACCGACTACCACGACATCGTAGCGATGGTCAATAATCTGATATGCTTGTAACAACTTAACCTCCTAAAGCAATCTGTAACACAGCCAATACCGAAGCGACAGCGATGCCAATCACTAAAAACTTCATTGAAACCATCGTAATCGCTTTGATAATTTCATTATGCACATAGTCTTCGACGACTTCATGCAAACCGGCGTGAGCATGGTGAAACGATACGAGAATCAACAAAATAAGTAGTTCAGTATTCCAAGATGAACGTATCCAACTGACAAAAGTGACATAATCAGCCTTAACGATGAGAAAAATGACCACAGCCACAAACCACAATAATAGTGGCACTAAAGCGATAGCGGTCAGGCGTTGTGCAATAAAAGTGTTAGTCCCCTCTCTGGCAGAGCCCCATAGACGTACACGCGATAAAGGGGTACGCAAATTATCCATTACCCACCTCCTGTCATGCTAAAAGCTAACAGCCAAGTTAGGGCAGTTAAAATAAAAGTGACTACCCACACCAACTTGCCGGTGGTATAAGCGGTTTTAATGTCCGTACCTAAGCCGGCATCCCAGAATAAATGACGAATGCCATTACACAGATGGTAAAACAAAGAAAATGACCATCCAAATAACAATAACAATCCCACCCAAGAACCTAACAAGCTTTGCGCCTGTTGATAAGCCTCCGGGCCTTTCGCAGCCGCTATTAACCAGTACGCCATCACCAAAGTGCCAAGTGATAAAAAAACACCGGTAGCGCGATGAAGAATTGACATCATCGAGGTTAATTGCGGCCGGTAAATTTGTAAATGTGGTGATAAAGGTTGCTTATGTGCCGTTATCATAACAGTGTTACCTCCTAAATATGAATGGTGAATGGCTCATTAAGAATGGTGAATTATTAATTTCACGCACTGTTGAATCACAGGGGCCGTATCAGGCATCATCCCGCGCCACAAATACTAAATACTTATTTTAACGGAAATCCCGGCAAAATTTCTTCAATTTCCTTTATCAACACAATAGTGTTTTCTAAGGTTGCGATAATGTAAAGATAGTGGTTGCAGTCATCATAAGTACCCATGCAGGTATTCTCAAAAAATAAACAGAATAAAAACAATTACTTCCGTATCCAAAATACCTGAAAACTCTTGCATGGGTACTTAACTTAGCACTTGCCCTTTTCTGTCTTTGAACCATTTTTGACAGACTTGATAGCTGCCAATGTGAAATTGCCACGTTTCAAGGGTAATGGGTAATAGGTAATGGGTAATGGCTCAAAAGTCATTACATTATACCAAAATTAGTAATTGCCAATGGTAAATTACCAATATTCCTTATTTAGTCATTCCTCACAAGAATCCGGTGCCAACCTCTGCCCCTATTATCTATTACCAATTACCCATTACCAATATCTCAAATGATACCATCCCATTCAATGACCCCGGTGCCTTTTTGAAAAGCAAGCATAGCGTGCGTCCTTTCGGGGGTAGCCCTTAACTCATTCATAAACTGAGCGCCTAACTACTTATTATTGAATGGGCGCATTCCCAAAAAACTGGTCATTGTTATAATTAGGTATTTTGATTTTTTTGAAAAATGCTTGACATTTTTGAAAAGAAAACTTATCAAAATATTAATATAATATTTTTCATTTCGGGGGTAGCCCTTAACCTCATTCATAAACTGAGCGCCTAAGGCAACTCGCAAAAAATAATATACCAGTCATGGGGGGTTGGAAGTCATAAAGGATTGCCTCTACAGTAATCTTATGCTTGTAGGGGCAATCCCTTGTGGTTGCATTCGGTATATTTATTATTTTT
>QNER01001089.1 GCA_003646175.1 Candidatus Parabeggiatoa sp. nov. 1 | reverse complement strand
TTGTAAGAGCGGATAAATAGCTCTTGCCCAGAGCGTCGCTTCATTCATGACATGAGCCGGATAACGTTTTGTGTGTGCTGTAATATAGCGCAGTTGAAATTTTTCGTCCTCAGTCACCGCTATATTTTCCACCTCAGTCCAACGATAATCGGCAATGCCTTTTTGCCTGAGTTCAACAATGCTTTTCAAATCTTTTAAAGAGATATCGCTAAAATGAAATTTTTGCATAAAGAATATTTTCTTTTGACAGATGAGATTATGGATACGCATTCCTGGTTGTATAGTTGCCCAGAAAAGTTTTGTGGTAAAGCTTCGAGGCTTGCCAAACTGATAAGGCTTTTTGACCTTGGACAAACCAAACCTTGCACGTTTACAGGTGCAAGCTTCGCCACTTCTGTTAACATTGTCAAGATAAGTACCGAAATAAGTACAACGAATTTGGAAATAAACGAATTAACCCAATCCCTCCCACAATCCATTCCTTTATTCCGTCAATCCTCTGTACTATGTCGCTGTACAAGAACTTGTTGTACTTAAACCAAACCGTTTTGCAAGTCCCTCTAAAAAAATATCTAGGAGCCTATCGGATTTAACGGCTAACCTATTGTTTATACGGTAATTATAATTTGCACGCATTTAGCTAATGATTTGTATATCAATAACTTAACATAAAAAAAACGACAGGCTCCTAGCGTGCTATACTAAATTTAATAGTATAGCGTTTCCCGATTGCATAAAGTACATTTATATCATTTAATTCATTGATAATGATATGAAATAATCATTCATCATTTACCATTCATCATTGCTATAGCATAGTTCAATCAATCTCAAACGCAAAAAATAACATAATATGAACGATAAAAAAATATTACTCATAGGCCCCAACGGGCAAGTAGGTTGGGAATTATTGCGTTGTGTGCAGCCGCTTGGACAAATTGTTGCGGCTGGGAGAAACGGTCGCGAACATGGACAAGCCTATATGGATTTGGCCGATCCCGACTCGATCCGTAACGTCGTGCGCGACATAAAACCGGCCATTATTATTAATGCAGCGGCCTACACCGCCGTTGATAATGCTGAAAAAGAAACCGATTTGGCGCACACAATTAATGGCACCGCCCCGGGTATATTAGCCGAAGAAAGCCAACGCCTGAAAACGTTGTTGATACATTATTCAACCGATTATGTTTTTGAAGGCAACAACACCCAGCCTTATACGGAACAAGATGCCGTTAACCCATTAGGTGTTTATGGCGCGAGCAAACTCGTCGGTGAACAAGCGATCCAAGCCATTGGGGGGCACTATTTGATTTTACGCACGACTTGGGTGTATGGGTTACGTGGTAACAATTTTTTATTAACCATGCAGCGCCTCGCCAAAAAGCGCGATGAACTCAAAGTCGTTGCAGATCAAATTGGTGCCCCGACTTGGAGCCGGCTGATTGCCCAAGCCACCGCGCATATTATCGCGCAACTGTATTCACCCTTGTATTCAAGTGATATTGACGGATTATCTGGTATTTATCACTTGACGTGTGCTGGGCAAACCAATTGGTATGAGTTTGCCAAAACCATTGTTGCACAGTCGGAAAAACCACCCCGTGTGTTACCCATTACCACCGCCAATTATCCCGCGCCAGCGAAACGCCCCGCTTATTCGGTGTTATCCAATGCAAAACTTGCGAAAACTTTTGGCATTACGTTACCAGCTTGGGATAAAGCATTGGAACTTTGCTTAGGTGCCTACGATGTTTAATATTTTTCTGTCACCAAAAATCCCCCCTAACTCCCCTTTGTCAAAGGGGGAAAAAGCCGGTTCCCCTTTACCAAAGGGGGAAACTCCTCCATTTCGCAAAGGGGGACAGGGGGGAATTTTTTTTAACATGGCAGGATTTACTACCCTCCCCCAACGCGGTGCCATTTTAATCATCGTCTTATGGTTTATAGTTATCGTCACCGTCATGGTAGCGGCTTTGGCAACTGAAACCCGCTTATCTGCTAAAGTCGTTTTTTACAACAAAATCGGTATGCAAACCTGGAATGACACCCTTCAAGCGTTACATGTTGCACAAATGGAATTGCTTATCAATCGTATGCCCGATCCCCCCGGCGAAGAACAAGAAATACCTTTGGGTGAACGTAAGAATAAAAAGTATCGTTTTGATGGGCGAGTACTTGATTTGGCTTATCCTATTCCCGATACGGTTCAAATCCGCATTTACGAACATGCCGGTAAAATTAACCTTCAGCGTTTAAATAAGCGGCAGCTACGCCAAATACTGGAAAAACGCATTGGTGACGATCCCGAAAAACTTGATCCCTTATTGGATGCTTGGCGAGATTGGATTGATAGTGATGATTTAAAACACGTTAATGGTGCCGAAAAAGATTATTATGAGAAACTCGAACCACCTTATGAACCGCGTAATAGCCGCTTGGAAACGGTGGAAGAATTCCTGTTTATTAAAGGGTTTGCTGAAGTGTTTGAAGGCGTAGAAATGGATACCGCCTTTACGATGTATGGTAATGTATCCGGTGGCGTGAACCCCAACTTGGCAACACGGGAAGCTTTGATGCTGATACCCGGACTGGATGAAGGACTCATCAATACCATTCTCACTAAGCGCCGTGAAAAAGAGTTTAAATCCTACAGTGATTTTAATGAATTAGCGGAACCTGAACAACTGGCAAAATTTCGATCTTGGATGCGTTTGTCCGCCACGAGTAATTTTTATACCATAGCAATACAAGTCAAACCGCCTGAAGAGATTGACAAATCCGAAACTGAGGAGGAGGCAGCCAACACTGAGGCGTTAGATGAACAAGAGGAAACAGCCAGCCAACCACCAGAAGAAAATCAACGTGCTTACATGATCACAGTACAACCCAAAGGTACTAACCAATTTCCTAGAATATTGATGGTTAATCCTTATGGCGTTTTACCTGATACTCGTCATGAACTGATGTCTAGTGACGAAGATGAAAACGGCAATGATGAGGCTCAATCAACATTCCCCTCCCCGTTCAAATAAAATCACAAAGACGTTTTTAAGTAGATAGTGTCCATCCTCTATGTACAGGACAAAAATTATAACAGATTGATTTTAAATTTTATTTTGTGATGCTATCGCTTTTTTTGGCGATAGTATCACTTTTGCGAAATATCGATGCCATAACCACCAGTGCTATCGTTTGAGTGAGACTATTACCACAAACTTTTTCACGAGGGTTTGAGTGATACTATCGCCAAAAAAGCGATAGC
>QNER01001088.1 GCA_003646175.1 Candidatus Parabeggiatoa sp. nov. 1 | reverse complement strand
AGAAAAAATCTGATTTCTAAAAAAGAAATCCGATTTTGAAGAAAAAATCTGATTGGGAGCGGTGGGCCAAAAATAGGGTGAAAAATAAACCGCAAAATCGCTTCAAATTTAACACCCCAGGGCTCACCTTAGTGTTCGCCCACTCTAAAACTAACTAAAGAGGAAAGAAACTTTATGTCATCCCCTGCCCCATCTAAAACAACTTGCTATCAATGCGAACTAGATTGCACATTTGATGTACATTATGAAAGCAATGGTCGCGTGGAAAAATTATCTGGTCCAGAATGTCCACGTGGTAACGTACAACTTGAAATGCAGGAGCATCCACAGCGTCTCCGTTATCCGTTACAAAGAGTGAAAACAGCCAATGGCATACGTTACCAACGTATCTCTTGGGATAAAGCTTTAGCGATGACTGCCGATGCTATGAATACTATCAAACAAAAACATGGCGCGGAATCGGTGGCTTTTTTTAGCGGTTACACTAAAGAAGCAAGACTTTACCTTCAACGGCTTGCTCATCTTTTTGGTTCCCCTAACTATATGACAGAATCTGGATGTTGCTTTACATCTGCTCAAGTGTGTGAAGAACTCACTTATGGTTATCATTTTAAACATGCGAGTCTCCTTGCGGCTCCTGAAACACGTTGTCGATTAATTTGGTCAACCAACCCGGTTCATTCTGTAGTACCATTTGATAAACACCCGATAATCGAACCCCATCGAGGTGTTAAAATGATTGTGGTTGATCCACGTCGCACAGAGACTGCCGAACGTGCAGATTTATATCTTCCTATTCGCCCAGGTTCGGATGGTGCTTTAGCATTAGGTATTCATCACCTGCTTTTTAAAAACGGTTGGATTGACAAAAATTTTCTCGACCGTTGGTGTCATGGTGTGGAAGAATTTAGAAATTATGTCAAAGAATTTAGCCCAGAACGTGTCGCTGATATTTGTCAAGTGCCGGTAACAGACATTCGCCAAGCAGCTGAATGGTATGGCACCGAAGGCCCTTCCCAATTAGTGATGTCAGCTTGTTCCACAACGCACCATACTAACGGTTTTCAAAATCATAGAGCGATGATATTGCTTGCTGCCACCAGTGGTAATGTAGATATTCCTGGCGGCAATCGTTTTTTTTTCCGTAATGCGGTTCCAAAATCCATTGACCTTTTTCAAGAAACGATTGACCAATTGCCTCCACGGATTGGTTCTGATAAGTTTCCAGTTTGGAACAATCATATTTCAGAAGCTCAACCCATGTTGTTGAAACGCTCTATCGAAGGGCAAGAGTCTACTCAGATTCGAGGTATGTTTGCATTGGGAATGAATCCAATCATGTGGCCTAACACATCTGATTTTGTAGAGTCGTTGCAAAAATTGGAATTTTTTGCTTGTGTTGATTTTTTTCCTAATCCAGCAACTGAATTGGCTGACATTGTTTTTCCAGCTGCAACTTCTCTTGAACGAGAAGCTTTAATTACCGCTACACGTTGTCAATTTCGAGGAATTGTACAATATCGAAAGCCGGTTATAAAAACACCGGTTGGTGAAGCCAGATCTGATGCTCAAATTATATTGGATTTAGGCTGTCATTTGGGTATGTCAGAACAATTCTGGCACGGAGACTTGCAAGCGAGTATTCACGAACAAGCAGAAACACTAACACCAGAGCTTTGGGAAGAAGTCCAAAATAAACCTGAAGGCGTTAATATCTTTGGTTCAGTGACTTTGGACGATGAACTGGAGGGACAAACAGATAGACTATACGAGATAAAAGGCTTTCCCACATTCAGCGGCAAAGTGGAATTTGATTCTGAAGAGTTGCGCAATGCTGGATACGATGGTCTTCCAATCTATCGTGAGCCTGCTGAAAGTCCTTTCAGTACGCCAGAAATGGCTAAAAAATTTCCGCTGGTTTTAACCACTGGTGGTCGCTCCATTGCCTATGTCCATTCGCAACAACGCCAATTCAAACAATTACGTCATTTAGATCCGCATCCACGTATACAAATGCACCCAAACGATGCAGATAGTCGCGGGATAAAAGAAGGTCAATCAGTCATCATCTCATCTCCTCGTGGCACAGTGGAAATGTTAGCAGAGGTGACCGATAGTATCCTAGCTGGCGTTGTACATGCTTATCATGGATGGTCTACGGCAAATATTAACCAATTGACTGACGATCAAAATCTTGATCCAATCAGTGGTTTTCCAGCATTCAAGTCAAGTCTATGTCAAGTGGAAGCAAAAGGTAAGATTGATGCTGATAATGTTTATGAAGGCCAACAAATGCTGAATGATTACTTGTTGCTGCACTACGGCGGCGCGGCAGATACGATGCCATACTCATTTGGGCCTCGCGAGGCAATAGACTTTCCCGCACGTTGTGCCAAATTAGTGTTGGAAACCGCTACCCAATTAGGCATTAAAACCGAACGGGCGATTGATGTGGGTTGTTCGGTTGGGCGCGCCGTGTTTGAACTGGCACGCACTTATCCAGAAGTGGTCGGGGTTGATTTAAGTGAATCCTTTATTCAGACGGCTAACACATTGAAACGTGAGGGCCAATTAGATTATTTTCGCAAAGATGAAGGTCAATTAGGTGCAACCCTCACCGCAACCATTGATTCAACGATTGATTGTAATCGTACCACTTTCCGCCAAGCCGATGCTTGTGCGCTGCCACCCGATTTAGTTGGATTCGATGCCGTACTCTTGGCCAACTTATTGGATCGTCTACCTAGTCCCAAAGCTTGTTTAGGCAGAATGGGTGGCTCTATGGGGTTGGTACGTCCCGGTGGTTTGCTAGTGGTGATGTCACCTTATACTTGGATGGAACAATTTACCCCGATTGATGCTTGGCTCGGTGGCTATGAACGAAACGGTAAGGCCTTGTCATCCAAAGACGGGATTCGTGCGGCACTGGGTGAAGCTTTTGAACTGGTGACTGAGGAAGATATGCCTTTACTGATTCGTGAACATGCGCGTAAATATCAGTATATTGTGACTCATGTGACGGTGTGGAGACGTCAGGAAACATAAGTGCATTTTAACGTTTAGTCAGTAAAGGCGTATTCCCTGCTCACTGCTATCTATTGATTGGTACCAAATATTGATAATGTTTTTTGGGGGGAATGCACCCGTTAGTCAGAAAATCGGGCGAAAACTGTTTTTCGCCCATTATCTAAACTATAGTTGCCCATAAAAGTTTTGAAACCTTCAAGGTTTGGCAAACCTTGAAGGTTTTTTCTGGGAAGAAAACTT
>QNER01001087.1 GCA_003646175.1 Candidatus Parabeggiatoa sp. nov. 1 | reverse complement strand
GTTTCCAACGGGGGGATATCCAACCGTCCTTCAAAATCGGCCGCCGCGTTTTTTAGGGTGGCCAGCAATTTGGCGAACAGCGAGGGGTCATACATCCTAAATGGATTTAGAGGCCACCCGACCACGTAAAAGTACGGATTGCCTTTTTTATCCAATGAAAAGGTTTTTTGTAAAACGATTTGTTCGTTTTTTCGTTCTTGAGCCGGAATTGAGATTGAAATGGACTCGCCCACTTCTTTTTGATAAAAAAGCAGCCGGGAAAAGTCCGCATTCATGCTGTTTAAGTCAAGCACGAGGGTACTGCCACGATCTTCTTCAAGCGTGCGTGCGGAAAGTAGTAAAGCAAGTAAGGTTTTACCAACACCGCCTTTACTGCCGGTGATAATGTGCCATTCCATATTTATTTTTCCTTATGTCATAGTACAACGGATTGACGGATTTAACGGATTATGCACTCCAGGGATGCGCCGCTATAGTTTTTCAGATAATTTCAGTTAGAAACCTTCAAGGTTTTGGAAACCTTGAAGGTTTTCCCCTAATTGAACGTCTATATCAAGCATATAAATAGTTGTATATCTTCAACAGAATGTTGATTAAAATATAAGCCAAACACACAATGATAATGGGATCGATTAGCGCGACGATTTTTAATCGCCACTCAATCGGTTGTGTTTGTCTTTTGGGTTTTGGGAAAGCCAACCGGAATCCGCCCATTATAATCAGGGCGGAGTAGCCAAGCATAAAAACTAAAAACTGTTGTTGAGCGTAATTATTGACTTCTTTTAGCCAATATAATACCAGTAATTCGGTGGCAATGATAAAAAAAAGTGCCAACCATAAGTGTTGATGATATAAAAATTTCAAACCAAGTTGCTGGCGGCTGATTTCTTTGAGCAGCGATGATAGAAAAATTGGGATAATCAGGAAGCTGGAGATTAATGCAAAGCCAATTGCAAGTCCACTATACACATTGAGCATAAGATGTGCTGATGGTGCAATAAAAAACATTAATAGCACGGTGCCGATGAATAGTGCTAATGAGAGTCCCATTTTTTCTGCGGCCCGATGGGTGGTCACTAATTTTTGGTCGGTTTTGGGTTGGAGGTGACTGATAAGCCAATTATGGGCCCCCATTAAGAAAATTGGTATTATAAACAGGGCCGCGTATTGGATGAGTTCATTGTAATTTATCATAAGTATAAGGCCTAATTGGTTGGGTAGTTATATTCCACCATTGAGAAATCCGATTTTTTCGGAAAAATAGGATTTCTTTGACATCATTGCCGCTTGCGTTCTTGATAAATCCGGTTTTTTGGAAAAATCGGATTTATTTGACATCCGCATACTTCACTCGCGGCTGTTTTTTCGCTTCTGCAATTCTCTAATTTCATCCATTAACTGATTGATTTTTCTTGCCACTATCTTTAACAATGAAGACAAAAAAATGATAGATAATCCTGATACAATAATTAATAATGACAACCCATAATAAACCGGATTTGTATAATTATTATAATAATCGATAAACAACAAAAAAGCAACACATACGGTTACTAACAAGATGCCTACTTCCCGTCGCCTTAAATGCCAGTATGGTGTTTCTGTCATTCGATTTTTCATAAAAGTTTTGATGTTTAAAACGTCGCTTCCTAAAAAATAACTACAAGGATTGTTTATAATAAAGGATGGGTTTATGAAGGAAGTTATAAAATCATTCATTCACACTAAGAAACTACAAGGATTGTATATAATAAGGGATTTATCAAATCATTTACACTAGAGCTTCTTGCAAAACTCCTAAATGTTCCCCAGGTGAAACCTGGGGCTATTCACATTCAACCCTACTGGGTTGCCCCAGGTGTCAACCTGGGGTTTTGCAAGAGGCTCACTAATTTATTGATTTAAATTTAAATATACCCATAATCCGTCTCAATTAAATCCTTTCTTATAAGCAATCCTTGTCGTTAGTTATTTGTAATCCGTCTCAATTAAATCCTTTCTTATAAGCAATCCTTGTAGTTAGTTATTGCCGCTGAAATACAAAATCCCCACCGCTGCGATGTTTGGAATTGCGAATCGCTTGAAATTCAGGGATTTGGTCAGAGTTGCCTGCGACGGTGTCTTTAATATAGTCGCTGAATAATTCCTCGGCTGCCGAGAAATAGCCTTGTTTGTCTAAGGTGGCGCGTTGGCCGTTGACAGTGACGCGATACCGCTTTCATCCAACGCTTGTCCGGTTAATGTATGCTGATAGGTGTCAATAACCAGTGTATTTTGTACCAAGCGTTGTTTGGGGTACAGGACGATGCGCGGTGGGGTGGTGTCTATTTCTTGACGTTGCAAAGCTGCGGTTACTTCAAATGTCGAAGCATTGATTTTTTTCACTCGCGGCTTTTTTTTCGCTTCTGCAATTTTCTCATTTCATCCATTAACTGATTGATTTTTCTACCCACTATCTTTAAAAAAAAAGACCAAAAAATGATAGATAATCCTGATACAATAATTAATAATGACAACCCATAAGAAACCGGATTGGTATAAATATTAGAGTAATCGATAAACAACAGAAAAGCAACACATACCGTCACTAACCAGATGCCTATTTCCCGTGGCCTTAAATGCCAGTATGGTGTCTCTGTCATTCGAGTTTTCATAAAAGTTTTGATGTTTAAAACGTCGCTTCCTAAAAAATAACTACAAGGATTGTTTATAATAAAGGATTGGTTTATGAAGGAAGTTAGAAAATCATTCATTCACACTATTTTATTATAAGGAATTTATAAAATAATTCACGCTAACTGATTGATTTCATTGCCAGTATACATGTAATCCTTTCTTATAAATCCTTTCGCAATTTTACGGATGCTATCCCTTCTTAGGGATAGTATCCGTTTTAACATGTAAACCAATCCCAAAATGGTATTATTGCCGCTGAAACACAAAATCCCCACCGCTGCGATGTTTGGAATTGCGAATCGCTTGAAATTCAGGGATTTGCTTAGAGTTGCCGGCGACGGTGTCTTTAATATAGTCGCTGAATAACTCCTCAGACGTAAACGCATTGTCTGCCATGTCTGCTAAGCCTTCTAAAAACGCTTCGGCAAAAATAGAATGGTTGCCGGTGCCGCCTTCGTCGGTGACGGGTTCATTACCACCGCTGGGTGCGACACGTTTTCTTAGAAACTTGAGTTAAATCAAGCCAATAGGAAGAATCCCCAAATTTTAGGGATTACAATTATGTTATTTATAGGGATGAAAGGCTACCCTTGCTGTAT
>QNER01001086.1 GCA_003646175.1 Candidatus Parabeggiatoa sp. nov. 1 | reverse complement strand
TCAGCCGGATGCTATCCCTGGTTTCGGGATAGTATCCATTTTAACTTTCAGCCGGATGCTATCCCTGGTTTCGGGATAGTATCGGTTTTAACTTTCAGCCGGATGCTATCTCTGGTTTCGGGACAGTATCCGTTTTAACAAAGATTTCACATTTCGCAAGTTTTTGCGCGCAAAAACTTTTATATAGACGTTCAGAAAAATTTTTAGACAAAACCTTCAAGGTTTCCAAAACCTTGAAGGTTTCTAACTCAATTCGCAGTTTAAGTTTTTTTTGTACACAAAAAAATTGGCTGAGAGTACAGCGGATTGATGGATAACGATAAGGATTGTATATAAGAAAGGATTTCTACTTTGCATTGAATGTTTTTGAACCATGCCTTAAAATTGAGAAACATTTTTTTGACCATAGCAATTTATTGGTCTTATTCTTAATTGTTGGTTTATCCTTTTTTATAGACAATCGGCCTGTAGTTATGGTGTTGAATCCATGTTATAACTACAAGGATTGTATATAAGAAAGGATTTCTACTTTGCATTGAATGTTTTTGAACCATGCCTTAAAATTGAGAAACATTTTTTTGACCATAGCAATTTATTGGCCCGATTCTTAATTGTTGGTTTATCCTTTTTTATAGACAATCCATGTAGTTATGGTGTGGAATCCTTTGTTATAAACAATCCATGTAGTTATCGGTTTTAATCCTTTATTATATGCAACCCATGTAGTTATGGACCTAAAAAATTAGGTAGTCCAGTAGAAGTCGTGATGACATTTAAACGGATACTATCCCTAAGAAGGGATAGCATCCGTCAATTCACGAAATGAGGTAGTCCAGTAGAAGTCGTGATGACATTTAAACGGATACTATCCCTAAGAAGGGATAGCATCCGTAAAATCTGACATTTAAACGGATACTATCCGTTTTAACATTCAGCACCGGATGCTATCCCTTCTTAGGGATAGTATCCGTTTTAACCTAAGGAGTTCACAATGAAAAAAACCCTACCCTTTTTGGCTATCGCGCTGTTTATCAGCGCGTGCCAAACCACATCTGAATCCGATAAAGGTATACAGCCTCGGTTGGCTGACGGTTCCCGTCCCGCCGTCGTTTCGCCAACCAATACCGCGAACAAAATCGCGTTAGTGATTGGCAATCGCAATTATGAATATGGCGTATTGACCAATACCTTGAACGATGCCCAAGATATGGCGCAGGTGCTAAAAAACATCGGTTTTGATGTGACTTTGAAAACCAATCTGAATCGCCGCGCGATGAATGACGCTATCCATAATTTTGGGGAACGTTTAAAGCAAACCCATAGCATCGGGTGGTTCTATTTTTCCGGCCATGGTACGCGGGCCGGGAACGAAAATTATCTACTCCCCACCGACAATGGTGGTATTCGCAAACAATCGGATTTGCAATACGAGGCCATCCCGGCGAGCCGCGTTTTGCGCACGATGAATGATGCGAAAACGGCACTCAATATTATTGTGTTAGATGCGTGTCGCAATCAGCCTTATCGTAGCGCCGGGAAAAGCAACGAGCGTGGTTTAACCAGAATGCAAGGTCAAGGTTCAATTATTGCGTTTGCAACCGCAGAGGGAAAAACGGCGTTGGATATCAGTCGCAACAAGCGTAACGGTTTATTTACGTCGCATTTGGTTGACGCATTAAAAACCGCGTATCAAAAACATCAACGCATAGATGATATGTTTATGCAGGTGGGTAAGGCGGTGTCGGCAGAAAGTGACGGGGGACAACAACCTTGGTATAACTCGTCGTTGAGAGATATCTATTGTGTGGGGGGGTGTCAAACGGTGGCGAGCGTTGTGGAAACCCCGGCACTAACGCCTGTCGTACCCCCAAAACCAACGCCATCTCCAGCACCCGTTGTGATAGTTCCCCCTGTGCATACGCCAGCACCCATGCCGATACAACCATTGCTACCATCACCCGGCACCCGTTTTCGTGATCGTTTAGCAGACGGTAGTTCAGGCCCACAAATGGTGTGGTTACCGGTTGGGCGATTTCAGATGGGTGATCTGCAAGGGGGAGGTGACTCGGATGAAAAGCCAGTGCATTGGGTTTCGGTGCAGCGTTTTGCAATCGGTACCCATGAAGTAACGTTTGCCGAATATGACAGATTTGCTCACGCAACCGGCCGTCAAAAACCAAATGATCGTGGTTGGGGGCGGGGCAAGCGGCCGGTGATTAATGTGTCTTGGGACGATGCGACCGCTTATGCGGAATGGTTAACGCAACAAACGGATCGGCAATATCGCTTACCGACTGAGGCTGAATGGGAATACGCCGCGCGGGCGGGCACAACCACCAAATATTGGTGGGGAAATGACATTGGCTCTAACAAAGCCAATTGTTATGGCAACTATTGTGGTGATCGTTTTGAATACACTGCACCCGTGGGTTCATTTTCTGCCAATCCTTGGGGGTTATACGATACTGTCGGCAATGTTTGGGAGTGGACATGTTCTGAATTTGAGAATAAATACACTGGCATAGAAAATAAGTGTATTAGTCAGAAAAGCGGCAGCCCTCGTGCGCTCCGCGGTGGTGCGTGGAACTACAGACCGAGGAGCGTGCGGACAGCGTACCGCCTCAGGGACTCGCATGACACCCGCTACAACAACGTGGGGCTTCGCCTCGCCAGGCCTATTAACCCTTGAGTTTTGGGTTTTTTAGCTTTGGCAGCTTTTATTTTGGGCTTGGGGTTTTTGATTTTTTTTTGTTTTTTTTGTTTTTTTGCCCGCCGAAGGCGGGCGCGATTTTTTTTTGCATAATACTTTAGTAAATAGTATGGTTATTAAGGCGATAACTACAGGGATTGTTTATAACAAAGGATTAACAGCATAACTACAGGGATTGGTTATAAGAAAGGATTAACAACATAACTACAGGGATTGGTTATAAGAAAGGATTAACAACATAACTACAGGGATTGGTTATAAGAAAGGATTTAGTATTTTTAATAACGCTTACCATCTATCTATCAATTGAGTATAGCGAATTGTTAATGTTTAATGTTGAGTACAGCGAATTTGCGAAATAAACGAATGGGGAGTGGTGGAATCAACGCTGGTGCGTGCAAATAAATCAATCCGTAAAATCCGGAAAGAAGTTGTACTCAATACAGGTGTATCGTGGGCAACAAAAAGACGTTGCCCACCCTACAAACTCTGTGCAGGTGGGCAACCAAAAGACGTTGCCCACCCTACAAACTGTGCAGGTGGGCAACCAAAAGACGTTGCCCAC
>QNER01001085.1 GCA_003646175.1 Candidatus Parabeggiatoa sp. nov. 1 | reverse complement strand
TTCGGTTTTGATGGGGGTTGAAATCGATTTGGAGGTGCTGACTGATAAGGGACGGATTGATGGCGTTTTGATGCTGACTGATAAGATTTATTTGATTGAGTTTAAATATGGCAAAGCGGGCTGTGAGATGAACACGTTGACGAAAAAAGCGGTTAAGCAAATTCAGGATAAAAATTATGGGGAACGCTTTTTGAATGACACCCGCCCGCGTTTGTTACTTGGTGTGGGATTTGTGGGAAAAGAAATTGAAAAAAAAACCTCTACGGTTTGAAAACGGTAGAGGTTTTTTTTATGGGCGACAAAGATTGATGGTGTCAGTTTCTAAACGCTGTCGCTTTGTCCACAGATATTTTAATCGGCTTTGTTGCCATATTTATCAGTCGGGAAATTCAGTCGCCTTGTCCACAGATGAAAGTTTATTTCAATCGGCTTCATGCCATCAATCACGATAAGGAATCGGCGGCTTTGTTGTCTTAGCTTTTAATCAACTACTACGAAAACACATTTAAATGCTTTATCCCAATCGGCTCTTTTTGCCACCGTCGTCTATCTGTCAATTTCTGATTTATAAGTATAAGGTTTGTTTATAAGAAAGGATAATAGTACAACGGATACGCGAAATAAACGGAATAATAGTACAACGGATACGCGAAATAAACGGATAAAAAATAAATGGATAAAAACAAAGTGTTCTCTGAGGTTTTGTGATTACCGAATATCGATGTTGAACTTAGAAACGTTGTCGCTTAATATCTATCAGTGCGAGGTTGTCTGGCGATAATGAATGGAAGATAGCCTTATCTGTTTATTTCGTGTATCCGTTGTACTCATCCATAATCGGCTACATTGCCGTGTTCCGGTTAATGCAACTACAAGGATTGTTTATAAGAAAGGATTAATACCTACCCATCAATCACTTCAATCATAACGGATTAGGATTAAGGTTTACCCATCAATCGCTTCAATCAGCTTGATAAATCAATCAATCCGTTTTTATTAATTCCCTTCTTATATACAATCCTTGTAGTTGTGTTTCCGTGTAATGCAACTACAAGGATTGTTTATAAGAAAGGATTAATACCTACCCATCAATCACTTCAATCAACTTGAAAAACCATAAATCCATATCTCAAAAATCCCTTATTATATACAATCGCTTTCCGTTATTTTGGTTCAATCGCCGACATTGGCGCAAATCATTCGTTTCAGGCGAACCTTGTACGAAAAAACGGCGCAATTAAAAAAGCTTCAAGGTATTATGCCAAGAGGCTTTTTTTGTACCTAAAAACCACTTTCCAAACTAAAGTTTGGACTCCATCGCCTACATAAGCGTGTTCCGGTGTAATGCAACTACAAGGATTGTTTATAAGAAAGGATTAATACCTACCCATCAATCACTTTAATCATAATAACACCAAGTGATGTCTATAAATAAAGGATTAGGGTTTACCCATCAATCGCTTCAATCAGCTTGATAAATCAATCAATCCGTTTTTATTAATTCCCTTCTTATATACAATCTTTGTAGTTTAGTTATTTTGGTTGTGGCTCACAATCGGCTACATTGCCGCTTCACCTGTCAACCAAGCTCTGTGGATACACAGTAACATCAATTGCTCACAATCGGCTACATTGCCGCTTCACCTGTTAACGGGTATATCGGTATTACTTGGGGTGAGTTTGTCTCACAATCGGCTACATTGCCGCTTCACCTGTCAACCCTAGGCACTAAAATTTTTCATGACTTTTCATTAAGTTACAACTAAAAATAATCTTAAAAAAATAGCGGTTTAAAGTTATCTGTTTTGGCATTATTCTTGCTTTACAATTAAGTTTGAACAAAATCAATCACTTATGATTAATAACAATCTATAAATTACTGTCAATTTTGACACCCCCCAAAAGTTATGTGATCTCGTTGATTTTATGGATAATTTTTTTTTCGCGGATTGATATCCCCGAGTTCTACTTTAATATCAACAATTTACAAAAATTTCATTTTAATCAACGAAATTCATAAGATATTTTTGCTTAAAAAAACTATCGGGAAAAGGGATAGCATTTGTTATGTAAGTCCAAACGGGCTTGTTCGTGGGCAACCTATATCCAAAACCAAGGATAAGTCCATGATACTTAAGACTTTTATGACCCTCACCAAAATTTATGGACGCTATTAGAACACAACTCAAAAGAAAAGGCAAGTCTTTTTTGAGTCGAAATATTTAAAATAATGTTCTGGTTAAAAAATAGTCAAACAAAATAGGGCAAAACCTTCAAAGTTTCCAAAACTTTGAAGGTTTGATGTCTGAGCAGTGTTCAATTTAAGAGGGGCCGTCGTCAAAAAAAGATAGGGCAAAACCTTCAAAGTTTCCAAAACCTTGAAGGTTTGATGTCTGAGCAGTGTTCAATTTAAGAGGGGCTGTCGTCAAAAAAACAAATAATTTTAAGAGGGGCTGTCGTCAAAAAAAGAGTTCCAGGGGCAACGCCCCTGGCTGTTCTGGTCAGCGAAGTACTCCTGATAATATGTACAAGGTTCGCCTTGTACTCCTGGGCTTTGTACGCCTGATAATATGCTTTAGGGGTCTCCTATTCCTGACGAAGCATTTCTCGCGTTTCCATCAAAATAATACCCAATCTATTTTTGCCGCTCCCATCCTGCCCACTGCCCCAATAATAATCTTTGGGGGCATTTTCAACTAATTTTTTAGAGCCAGTCCCCAGTAACAGGGTTTTGAGTTTATCATGGGCGCGGAATTTTGCCAACACGGCTTCTCTCATAATATTATCTTTAACTTTTTCCCAATCAGCACGCAATGGAACAGAACGTGTCCGGCCGAGTTGTTTAGCTTTGCTAGGCGTGGGCGCGGTACGAATTCGTTCTTCTTGTGGTAGGCTAGGGAATTTTTGGGCTTGAAAATAGTGTTCGACTGTGGGCCAATATTTGCCTTTGAGCTTAAAGCCATGTTTGGAAAAGTTTGAAAATTCGGCGTATTGGTCTGTGCTTGAGTAGAAATAGATAGTCATGACCGTTTCCAAATCCCGAATAGAGAATATAAAAGGGGCCTTTTAGGGACTTCAAAAAAAATAATGTACCCTGTGATGCTATCGCTTGCCGCGATAGTTTAACGAAAAAGTGGGTATGTTATTTATTGGGTAGTCCCTTAATTGATTCTGTAAATCCTTAAATCCGGAAAATTAATGTACCCTGTGATGCTATCGCTTGCCGCGATAGTTTAACGAAAAAGCGGGTATGTTATTTATTGGGTAGTCTCTTAATTGATTC
>QNER01001084.1 GCA_003646175.1 Candidatus Parabeggiatoa sp. nov. 1 | reverse complement strand
TTGAGCGCCAGCATTCTCAATAACGGTTTTCATCAAGTTTTTCAGTAACTTATCCAGCACCATTTCGCCAGAAATGGCTTGCGAGGCTTTCATCACCGTGGCTAAATCCAGTACCTCGCCAGAACTGCCCTGCGTGGTCTTAGTGAGAGAGATGCCTTGAGTGTCTTGACGAGCAACTTGGGTTGGCGCGAGTAACTGCGGATATCGCGCTTCTAAGTCCTGAACCTTTGCTTTGGCACCCCAGCGTTGGTAGGCGTAGTGGGCATTTTTCAGATAGTAATCGGCAAAATGGTTTTGGCCGCGAGCGAGGTAAAAGCGGCCGGCCAGTTCGTAGGCGAGGGCCTCTTCGTTGAGGTATTCGTTTTCATGGGCCCCGGCGATGGCTTTGTCGTAGAATTCTCTCGCGTCGCCATAGTTGCCCAACACACGGGCGCGTTCTGCTTCCACGAGGTGAAATTTGTGTAAACAATTCATGGGCCCATGTTTGGCCCATGTTTCCATTTTTTCTTGGTTGGCGGTGACTTTTTCAAGGATGCGCTGTTGTTCGTCCTCTGGGGCTTCTGGAAACACGGCCAGTCTGCTTAGCGAATCGTAAAAATGGTACGGAGCTGCATAGAACGTTGCGGCTAATTGAATAAAATATTCTTCTGCTGTGTCTACATATTCAATAGCTTTATGGAACTCTTGAAACAAATAAGAGAGGATCAGTTTGTTAAAATACGAATTAAACATTGAGCCTTTATCGTTCGCCTTAACATGAAGCTGTAGCATTTTATCATCATCGTAGACTTCACCACTTAAACGGCACGGATTTTCAGTCCTACCTTGCAAGTTCAAGACGGCCTGCCAATACATTTCATGCCCGTACAGCATGGTTTCTTGCCTTATTTGAGCGATGATCTTACCATATTTTGCCATTTCTCGTTCAAGTTCTACCAAATTTTTTCCGGCTAAATATGAAACCACGGAGTAAGTCCAAACCGCATTGGCAGCAGATTCTAAATCTCCGGTTGATAATCCGCTTTGATAGGCCTCTAAAAAAAAGGACAAGATTCCCCTGAGAGGTTCATTCCAATGTGTTACGAACGCACTAACAATCACGTTTATTTTTGCTTTGAGTTCTTTGGCATTGAACCGTTCCAGTACCTGTAAAGACAGTTGACCAAATTGATAGCCGGCATCAATCTCTCCCATACCGCAAAGGAGCAATCCGTACATCGCATAGGCATTCGCGGAATCAGGCGCATTGCCATGTTCAACCGATAAATTAACTTGTTTGCTCACCAGCAACGGGATCAGTTCATTCATTCCTCCAATAAAGATAGGGCTAAATAACTTGGCCATAATACGCATGGCAGCCAGTTTTGCAGGTTCTGTCATTGGTGACAGGTTGATCAATTCCTCTGTTTTTTTGCCGGCCAAAACTAACTGCGTATCCTGTAGGGCTTGCATAATATCTGCTTGGGTCGGCTGCTCAGCAACGGTTATCTCAAGCAACTTCAGACATTCGAGGCCAACATTCACTGAGGTCCGCAGTTTTCGTTGCGCTGCATAAGCTAAAATCATCACTTCATAGACTTCCACTTTGTCCAACGGCGTTCTGGATCGTCTGCTAACTACCTCAGCCAATCGTTCCATCTTCTCAAACTTGATGTTCAGGTAGGCTGCCTCTGTCGCTTCCACATAGAGTTCCAAGGTTAGGTGATACAGTCGCTGCCAACTGTCTTTTCCTAACAGTTCTATACCATGTTGCAAATAATTGAACGCGGGTTGATAAGCAGCCGAGGCTTTGGCTTTCTTTCCAGCCTGTAAATTTAACTGCGCCAATTCATCCCGTTCGGTTTGTTGATCGATTAACGTCTGCCCTTGGTTCAATTGATTGACAATATCAAAGAGATTCTGGTCAAGGGTCTTTGAGGGCGTATGATGCAGTAACAGTTGACCCACACGCAGATGCACTGCTTGTTTCTCCACGTCGGGAAAGAGAGAATAAACAGCTTGCTGAATCCGGTCATGGGCGAATTTATAGGAAGCTGCCACTTTCTCTGACAGACCTTCTATCTCCAGTTCCACCAGTTTGTAAGCATCGCTCAACGGTAAGACAAAACCCTCGGCTATCGCATACCACAAATCCGCTGCGGTATCTCGTGGCGATTTTTCTGATACAATCGCCAGCCTTTCCAAATCGAATTGGTTGCCAATACAAGCGGCTAATTTCAAGACCGCCTGTGTTTTAAGCGGTAACTTTTGTACCTTGTCCGCCATCAATTCCACGACGTTTTCGGTTATATTTTGCGCTTGGATTTGTCCTAAATCCCATTGCCATTGGCCTTGTTCATAGTCAAAAGTGAACAACGCTTCTGCATACAGAGACTTTAAAAACTCGGTGACGAAAAAAGGATTACCGCCCGTTTTGACATGTATTAATTCAGCCAGACTGGCAGACTCAGAGTCACAATGGAGAATATCAGTTATTAACTGGGTGATATGTGGCAAGGTTAAGGGTGATAGTGTTATCTGGTTGACGGTGGCCGCGTTGGCTTTTTTAATCTCATCCAAGCTCAGCATCAGCGGATGCGCGTCGCTGACTTCGTTGTCTCGATAGGCCCCAATAAAAAAGAGATAATGGCTATCGGGGGCCGTCATCAACAGTTCAATCAATTTCAGTGAGGCACCATCGGCCCATTGTAAATCGTCCAAAAACATGACCAACGGATGTTCTGGTTGGGTAAACACGTTGATGAAGTTTTTAAAAACGAGATTAAAGCGGTTTTGGGCTTCGGTTGGGCCAAGGGTTGGAATAGCCGGGTGTGGGCCAATAATGCGTTCCACTTCGGGGATGACTTCAATGATGACTCGTCCATTTGACCCCAAGGCTTTAACCAGTTTGTTCCGCCAAGTGGCGATAGCGGCTTCACTTTCGGTCTGCAATTGGCGCATTAATGACTGAAATGCTTGGATCAGCGATGCGTAGGGGATATCGCGTTGAAATTGGTCAAATTTCCCTGCGATGAAGTAGCCACGTTGGCGTGTCAAGGGCTTATAAACTTCCTGCACCAAGGCCGATTTGCCGATGCCAGAATAACCGGCCACTAGCATTAATTCACTGCTACCTTGGCTGACTCGTTCAGCACCGGCCATCAAGGTAGCAATTTCCGTTTCACGTCCATAGAGTTTTTGGGGTATTTCAAATCGATCCGACACATCGGCACGAGCGAGTGGGAACAGTTCAATTTGCCCGGCCGTTTGCCATTGCCGTAGACATTCCTCCAAGTCGGCTTTTAA
>QNER01001083.1 GCA_003646175.1 Candidatus Parabeggiatoa sp. nov. 1 | reverse complement strand
GAAACGCTTTACGGTTTTGCCCTAACTATTTTTCTGAACGTCTATAAATCCTTCCACGAACTAATCCTTTCTTATAAACAATCCTTGTAGTTAGCATTTATAAATCCGTCAAATCCGTCAATCCGTTGTACTAACAATCCTTGTCGTTATTGCTAAAAACACATCTTCTGAGTTTGCTGATAAAGCGTATACCCACCCACATACGTCATGTCACCCACCTCGGCTTGCCCAACACGAATCTGTTGTTCAGCCTTCGGTGATAAGTCAAATCCAAATTGACTTTGGGTGGCATTTTGGTACAAATAGTCATGCCAGTGATTCCACCAGCCTAATTTGAAAACTGGCGTGACATCATTGACTTGCAGCCCGGTTTCAATAGAGACACACAGTTGTTGAAAAAAACCGCGTGCGCCATGAAAAGTGGAGTCAATCGGGTTAAAGTGTTGGTTTTGGATGGCTTTTTGGTAAAATGCTTGTTGTGTTTGGCACAGTTCAATTAAGGCCGGTTCAGCCACAAAATCGGGTGAAGGTAACTCAATCATAATCTGCGAAACCGGCGCAATATAGCGCTGCGCAAATTCATAGAGATAAGCCTGGGCATTAAATGCCAAAGCATAGTGTTCATCTTGATTATCATGAAGCGTCAGATAACCGCGATGTAAGTCATGGGCAACATGCTCTTTGGGGCAATGCGATAGCACCGCCTGAATGACTTTAAAGACGGGTTTGTTAAGCAGCGAAAAACACTGGAATAATGTTTGTCTCTGCTGACAGGCATTGTTATCCAAAGGAATACCCGAACTGCTCGCTGCATAACGAAAAGTTTTGGTATAAGAGGGCGGTTCAATCTGATGACTTTTGCTGACAGAAGAGTCACTGGCTTTTTTGCCATGCCAACGTGCTAACCAATAATTGGCAAAGTAATCAGCATTTGGACTTAACTTGTCGGGTGGCTGCCAACAGTAGTGTGACTGATTATTCAGAAAAAACTGCCCTTGTAATACGTCTAACGCGGCAAACGCTTGCCAATGCGGATAACCATTTTGGCGAGACGGCGTGCCGAAAATCAATTGTTCCATTCGGCTCCGATACGGTGATTGTCGGGCCTTAATTTTTTCATCGCCATATTGATAAAAATAAATGCGCGGTGCTTGACTTTGTTGGAACAGCGGCTCTAACCACAGGGGTTGGGTATTTTCAGCCCATAAATCAAACTGGCTTGTGTTCAATTCAGCCCCCGTCAAAGGTAAACGTAAACAAACGGGGTTTACCCAGACTATATCCTCTGTGTTTGGCAGGGATTCGGTAACCGTTTGTACATGCAAATCGTGACTGTTATCAGGATCAACTTGATAATTATTATCAAACTCTTGAATGAACAAATGCTGACTTAGGGCTGAATAATGTTGCCATAAGTTTTCGTTACCGCCAAAGTCAATCTTTTTGATATTGAGAATTTGTTGCCCTCTGGCACTGGTAACCGCATGATAGTTCGCAATCAGGTTTTGCCCACCACCGTCAGGGTTGGTAGAAATTAACCTGAGTGTGTCAGCGTCAATAGATTGTTTAAAAAACAACAAGTTAGGAAAATTATCATTTTGAAAATTAGCAGGAAAATCCGGCTTGCAGACTGAAATAGTGAAACGCCCGTTTGCCCTAACGACAGTGCCACAAAATGTTTTGTGCATCGCATCGCGTGGATAGACAAGCGTCGTACCTAATTGACGCGACAAGTCTCCATAAAATAGACGTTGTTGCTTATCAACCTCTAACCCATTGATTTTTATAGGAGGTTGTCCTATTAGTAGAAATGTTTTCATGTTTTTAATTCTTCAGTTGAGTACAACGAATTACGTGGATAAACGAATGGGGATGGTAAAATAAACGCCAGTGTTAGAAGAAAATCGCGAAAATCGCTTATTTCGTCAATTCGTTGTACTCGATTGAGTCATTCGTTTATCCACGTAATTCGTTGTACTCGATTGAGTCATTCGTTGTGCTCAACTCAACAAAACCAACAACTATACTTAAAAAAAATGTCAGTATTTTTAGTCGTCGAAGGTGACAAAATAAAATTGGAACCCGATGTCGGTTGGGCGTGGGAAGGCTTCGATGGTGAAATTGTTTTAAAAGGCACCCAGTCTCTGCTGAGTGTCGAGCAAAAACGAGTCATCATTAAAACGGACTTTCCACAAACTCACAAACTGGGTAACAATTATAAAACCCCAACTCACTCAACACCCGGCACTATCCAATCCGTTTTATTATCGGTTGATGATAATACACTGAGTACACAAGTTTTTTCTAAAGCTGCGTGTGCCACCGAAAAAACCAGCGGCTCATTTCAAGCCGTTGTGATTCAACCAGCATCGACACCGAATGGCGTGCTGGATCCCGTTTTATCGAAACCGGGACAATGGCATGTTGTTGAATCTGGACCGGAAATTATGGCGGTGGAAGCGACGGCACCACAATCGCTTTTTTTAGACGCGGAATCCACCTCAATACCAGCATTTAGAACCGAACCGCCTTCACCGCCTCAACCAAAGGCACAGTCCGCGCCCCAACCACCGAGCCGTTTCGATACCACATACAACAGAAATAATGCCTCTATGCTCAAACAACTTCAAGAGGCCAACAAATACAAGAAGTTCATTGAAGAGGCCGCACGTCGATATAATTTTAAGTCCTCCATTATTTGTGGTATTGGGTCACGCGAATCACATTGGGGATTAGCACTTACTCCACCGGGCCCAGGTGGACGAGGTGATTTTGCAGAACGGGGACCGCGTAGAAAAGGGCTTTCCGTTCATCCGCTAGATGGCCCTGGCTATGGACGCGGCTTGATGCAAATTGATTATGATTGGCACGAATTTGCCCGCACTGGTAACTGGCAAAACCCTAGAGAAAATATCATGTACGCAGACAAGGTGTTGGATGACGCTAGAAAGTTTTTTCAGCGAAAAGCGAGTCATTTGAGCGAAGATGAAATGTTACGGGCAACCATCGCAGCCTATAATGCTGGACTAACGGCGATTTGGCGAGCGATTCTGGAAAAAGCGGATGTTGATACCAAGACGACTGGCAAAGATTATTCCAGAGATGTACTTAATCGTAGTGGCTGGTTTCAGTTGCATGGCTGGGAATAACTTTACTTTATTTTACCTAGTCCACAATATCAGTAGGTACGCAATTGGTGTGTCCCACTTATCCCAGCGACTTTGCCCATAACTACAAGGATTGTATATAAGAAAGGATTTATTAAATAGAGAAATCCGATTTTTT